>CACZVC010000025.1 GCA_902784545.1 uncultured Ruminococcus sp.
GACAAACTGTTATCCGTTCTGTCCGGGGCGGACAAAGCGGCGGCTGAATACGTTCGCGTATCCGCGGAGGCGACGCCTGACAAGGCGACAGCATCGCTGCTTGAAGCGCTGAGCAGCGGCGGCGCCTCGGTAATAGCGGACAATCTCGTCTGCAAAACGGGAAAATACGAGACTGAAAGCTCTGTAATAAAATACCTCGATTCCCTGCCCGGAACGTACTCGTTCGAGCCGGTATCGGGGCTTGAATACAAACTCAAAAAGGGCGGATTCACCGCGTCGGCGGTCTTCAAACCGGGTCCGGAGGACGAAAACGGACATAAAACGTATACGCTCGACACCGTTATTGCGGATGTTCCGACCTCGACCTTCAAAATCACCGTGCCGGAGGGCGCGGTGCTCAAAGCGAACGGCGTGCAGGTGACGGAAGCGCCGAAAATAAAGGAGCAGGATTTTGCTGACGGCATACCCTCCTCGTTCAGACTTCCCGGCGCCGCAGAATACGAGCTTGAAGGCTGTGTTTACGAGCCGCTGTTCGACGTAACGCTCGACGGCAAGCCGTGCCCGCGCCGCGACAAGGGTACGCGCATAGTTTTCAGTCGACCCGTAAGCGACGTGAACGCCTTCGGCATAGCCGACAGACTGCAAACGGCGTGCTATAAATATTCGGCGCGTATCGCCGATCAGATAACCCTGGACGAGCTGAACAAATATCTTTATAAAAACACGAAATTCTACGACGCGATACAGAACCTGAGCGTAAAGTGGTATTACTACTGCGACCGGCTCGAAAACGTAAATTATACCGTGACCGATTTCACCGTCTGGTCCGACAGGCTCGTATCGGCTCACGTCGTATACGATCAGATGATATACTGGAACGGCAGGCTCAACGCCGATATGGTCATAGATCTCGTCGTGTTCATGGGCACAAGCGACGCCGGCGCAGACAAGAACAGCTGGCTGATCGTCAATATCGATTGATAAAAATTGTTACTATAAAAGGGAGCATAATTATGATAGACATTAAGTTTCTCAGAGAAAACCCCGATGTTGTAAAGCAGAACATCAAAAACAAATTCCAGTTTGAAAAGCTGCCGCTCGTCGACGAGGTGATAGAGCTCGATAAAAAGAACCGCGCCTACATCGTCGAGGGCGACGAGCTCCGCGCCTCGCGCAACAAGCTGTCAAAGCAGATCGGCGCTTTGATGGGTCAGGGCAAAAAGGACGAGGCGGAGGCGGTGAAGGCGCAGGTAAGCGCCAACGCCGAGCGTCTTGCAGAGCTTGAAAAGCTCGAGGACGAGTGCGCCGAGCAGATACGCTCCATCATGATGCGTATACCGAATATCATCGACCCGTCCGTTCCGATAGGCAAGGACGACAGCGAAAACGTGGAGATAACGCGCTTCGGCGAGCCGAAGGTACCGGATTTTGAGATACCGTACCACACGGATATTTTAGAGGCGCTCGACGGCATCGACCTCGACAGCGCGCGCCGCGTAGCCGGAAACGGATTCTATTATCTGACCGGAGATATCGCAAGGCTCCATTCCGCAGTTCTGACATACGCGCGCGATTTTATGATCGACCGCGGCTTTACCTACTGCGTTCCGCCGTTCATGATCCGCTCGAACGTTGTTACCGGCGTTATGAGCTTTGCCGAGATGGACGCGATGATGTATAAGATAGAGGGCGAGGACCTTTATCTTATCGGCACGAGCGAGCATTCGATGATAGGCAGATTCATAGACCAGATACTGCCGGAGGTCCAGCTTCCGCTTACGCTGACAAGCTATTCGCCGTGCTTCAGAAAAGAAAAAGGCGCGCACGGCATAGAGGAGCGCGGCATATACCGTATACACCAGTTTGAAAAGCAGGAAATGATAGTCGTCTGCAAGCCCGAGGACAGTATGATGTGGTTCGACAAGCTGTGGCAGAACACCGTCGATCTTTTCCGCACGCTCGATATCCCGGTAAGAACGCTCGAATGCTGCTCCGGCGATTTGGCAGATCTCAAGGTCAAGAGCCTTGACGTCGAGGCGTGGTCGCCGAGACAGAAGAAGTATTTCGAGGTCGGCTCCTGCTCGAACCTGGGCGACGCTCAGGCGAGAAGACTGAAAATAAGAGTAAAGGGCGAGGGCAAAACGTATCTGCCGCACACGCTCAACAACACCGTTGTGGCGCCTCCGAGAATGCTTATAGCGTTTATCGAGAACAACCTGAACGAAGACGGCTCCGTGAATATTCCCGAGGTGTTGAGACCTTATATGGGCGGCAAATCGAAGATAACAAAGTGACCGGCAGCGCCGAAAGATAAAGCAAAGCCGCCCTTCGGTCAATAACCCGGAGGGCGGCTTGATAAACCGTAAAAAGTCATTTCCGCCGCCTTTAAGGCGGCTCGCTGAAATATGAAAAAAGTAATTTGTATTATTCTGATACTGTCAGCCGTTTTGCTGTGCTCGTGTTCGGCTTTGAAAAAGCTTTACAACGCGCTGACGGAACCGGCGGCGACGACCGGCGTATACGTTACCCTGCCGGAAACGGAGGAAGAACAGCCCGTCAACGCCGTGTTTTCGCCGCGCATACCCGACGGCGGTATGCCGTATTACGATACCTGCGCGCGCTATGCGTGGACTACGCTTGACGCGGAAGGAAAAGAGCTTTATTACGGCGTGCTTGAAGCGGCTTTGTCATTCAAGCCGTCTGTCGAAATACCGTCAGACAGGGCGGCGCTCGTTTACGAATGCGTGTTTTTCGACACGCCGGAGCTGTTTTACCTCGACGAGAAGCCGGAAATTTCCGACGGAAAGCTGACCTTCAGATACGCGTTCACCGAAGAGGAAGCGCGTAACAACGCTTCGCGGCTCGACGGTGAATACGGCGTTTTCAAAGCTTCGCTCGACCCGAAGGCAAGCGAATACGAAAAGCTTCAATACCTTTACGAATACATAATAAACCGCACGAAATACGACAGGGAAGCCGAGGCGGACTTCGACAAAAACGTTTATAACGAAAGAGTTTACCGCGCCTCGTCTGCTGTCGGTCCTCTCGTCGACCGTGAGTCCATCTGCATAGGCTACGCGCGGGCGACGCAGTATCTTTGCCTGCGGCTCGGCATACAGACGTTTACGGTGCGCGGCTCGGGAATACCGGACGGTATCCACTATTTCAGCCTCGTCCTGCTCGACGACGGATATTACTACGTCGACACAACGTGGGGCGACCCGGTCGGAAGCGACCCGTCGACGGATTATCTCACGTATAATTATTTCTGCATAACTACGGAGGAGCTTCTGCGTTCGCATCAGATAAATATGAACGTGCCTCTGCCCGTCTGCACGAACGAGAAATACAATTATTTCGTTTACAACAAGCTGACCGCGAAAAACGCCGCCGAAGCGGCGGAGTTGGCGTATAAGATATACGAGACCGGCGCGGACGAAGCGCGCATAAAGGTAGACCCGTCCTTACTTGACGAAACGTTCAACTCCGTCGATTCGGAGCTTTTGCGTGTATTCAGATCTCACGGCGTTGAAATAAGCGTAAGAAAAACGCGCTCGAGGGGACCTTCCCTTATAGTGCTGTTCTTCGATCAGAAGAACAGCCTTTTTCATTTTTATTATTTGATCGTTATCCCTATTACCCTCGCCTTTATCGCCAGCTCAGTCCGGCTCTGATAACCCGTTTTTTCGAGCATGGATCTGACGTGGGCTTTAACTGTGTTTTCCGAAATTCCAAGCTCGTCGGCGACCGCGCCGTTTGTCGCGCCGGTCGTGATTATGCGGAGCACCTCGAGCTCGCGCTCGGTAAATTCTGAGCTTTTGGCAAGCCCGAGCGTGACCTCGGGCGGTCTGTCGGGATAAACGCGCTCGCCCGCCATAGTCCTGTCCATAACGTCGAGTATCGTGTTTTCGTCCGTTTCCTTGTACCAGAAGCTGTCGACTCCTATCTTTTTCGCCCTCTCTATCCAGCTGTGCTCCGGCATCGAGGTGACGGCGATTATTTTTACGTCGGGATATCTTTCCTTTATCCTCTGCGCCGCGTCAAGTCCGTTCGAGCCGTCGTTCATGAGTATATCCATAAGTATCAGATCGACCTTGTGCTTCAGGAAATACACCTCGGCGAACGACGCGCTCGAAAGCGAAAAGGACAGCTCGTATTTTTCCGAATTCTGTATGTAAAGCTCGAAAAGATGGCGGGAGATCGCCTGATCGTCCACTATCATGACCTTTGTTTTGTTCATCTCAACACCCCCGAAATATCCGCTGTTACAGTCAGCTCAAAACCGTTTTCCCATTCCGTTTTCATTTCTCCGCCCGCGCTCTCCACCGTTTCGCGCAGCGTGTGAAGACCGCCCGTTTCCTCTATCGGCTTGTCCGGAGGTCTGCCGTCGTTTTTGATCTTCACCGTGAATTTATCGTCCGACGTCGTGATATTTATATAAAGATTGGCGCCGCCCGCGTGCTTTACCGTGTTTGTAAGGCATTCTCTTATCGCCGCGGCGGATATATCCCTCGCCGTATCGGAATCGGGTATCTCCCCGTCGAAGTTCAGCGTAACGTCGACCGCCTCCGCCGCCTGAATGAGCGCGTCCATTTTATCGTCGGAAACGTCCGGCACGGTCTCGCACCGGAGCACCGAAACGGTCACGCGCCACAGAGTCAATAGCGCCTCCCTGTCCTTTTCCTGCCTTGACAGATACGAACGGAGCGAAAGCAAAGCCCTGCCCATATCGTCGTGTATCCTTATCTTCGCCGAAAGAAGCTCTCTGTCGCGTATCATCGAATCCATTTTACGGCTGTATTCGCGTATCTGCTCGTTTACCTGCCGCGCGTTGTCGTTGCGCTTTTTTATTTCAAGGCTTTTGCCGTAAAGCTCCGTAACGTCGTAGGCTGTATATTCGTTGAAGCCGCTTTTTTTTGCTTTCGTTTTTTCTTTTACGATGTTGTAAACGCTTTTATCCGGCAGTATCAGAAACACGCTGTCGCCCTGCTTTTCCGTATAACAGCCGTTTATAAGCTCCTTTTCGCCGATGTTGTCGAGGCTTTCCGCGCCCGGCGCGTGGGCTCCGGCGATACAGTTCAGGATATACTGCATTTTGTCGTTTATGAGAACGGTCATCCCGCGCTCGTCGCTGAAAAGCACGCCGTCGCGCATACCGTCAAGCCCCATCTGAAGCGAGGCGGGCGTCAGCGTGCGCTTTATCCGCATATACGTTACGACGAACAGCGCGGCGGCTCCCGCGAAAAGAAGCGCCGTCAGGATAATGAAAGCGTAAAGCGGCGTACGCCCCAGAAGATCCGTGAATTTCCCGGTCTTATGACTGCATACGAGATCGAAATAGATACAAACGGGAAACGATATCAAAAAGCAGACAGAAAACGGTATGAGACCGGCGCCCTTTATACCCGACATTATCTGCCTTACAAGCCCGAAGATACACGCCGTGAAAAGGAACAGGAAGCAGATGCCGAAGATCCTGTCGTAAACGAGAGGAAGCGATGAAAGCGTCATATGATCGCCTCCTTTGTGTTGAGCACCGCGAAAAAGCAGCCGTCGCTGTACGCGGTCTCGAGCGTGAAGCCCGCGCTTTCCGCTTTTTCGTAAAAGCTCTTGTCTATCGCGGCGTTAAGAGCCGCCGCCTCTACGTAGAACGTCAGCCCTCTTTCGTCGCGCTTAAGCGTAACGAACATTGACGAAACGGTCATAAACGCCGATTCCGTCACCGCCTCGAAAAGCTCGTACATAAGAAGCTCGTAGGACAGGGGCAGCTCTATTCCCGGCTGCACGTCGGCGCAGCAGAACGCGCCGAGAAGCCGCAGATATACAAACGATTCGTTTATGCAGAGAAAAAGCTCGGAGCTGTCGGCTCGGCTCTCCGCGTCGGACAAAAGAAGCAGGTTTGAATACCGCTTGACGTAAGCGCCGAGCACTCCCGCGTATTTCATTTCGCGGCAGAAGCCCGCCTCGTCGTCGGGCAGTCCGTTCAGTATCTCCTCTATGCGGTCGAGCTGTGGTTTCAGGCTTTTCGCTATGCCGTCGAACAGTCTGTTCTGCTCGGACGTGCGCTTTTTCTGCTCTTCAAGGCGCGCCGCCTCGTTCAGCATCGCCCTCTCTTCTTCAAGATAATCGCCCGTTTCTTTCAGCTGTTCGTTCAGCTTTACAAGCTCGCCCGTGTCCTCGGTCCAGTAAAAGTGGCCGCCCGGCACCTTCGTGCTTTTCAGAAGCGTCACGCCGTCGTCAAGAAACGTCTGCTTGTTCTCCGCCGCCTTTATCTGCTCCGGCAGAGGCGAAACGCCGTTCGCCGATTTTATGGCGACCTTATAATTCTCATCCGTCAGACCGGCTTTTATCGACGAGGCTCTGAAAAACGACGAGTATTCCGAATTCGTCGGCACGGCGTGCGTTATTACGAGGCTCTCCCAGAACGATATGAAGAAAATGCAGAAAAATTCCGGCATTTCATACATCGTCTGCAAAAGCGCCTTGTGCGAATCCGACGTCGAATACGTTATAACGTAAATAATACCGACGGCGGTCACCGGCAGGGTTATACGCATACGGTATAAAAACCGCTTGCCGCGCATATTCCTGAAAAGCACGGTCATGAGTATAACGAAGATAAGCGCGGTGAAAACGATAGCCGCGTAGTATACAGCGCCGTGCGTGTAATCGCCGCTTACCGCGTAATCGTCCGAAAAACGGAACGCGGAATTATGTATATCGTTCGTCATGACGGCGGCGACGATGAGCGCGGCGGGGATAAGCAAAAACTTGTATAACAAAGTTTCCCCCGGAGTTTCCGCGTGGCCGGTATATCCGGCGGCGATAAGCATAAGGCAGGGGCAGAAAATGACCGGTATATAATAAGCGTACCAGAGATAGCGCGAAAGCACGCCGCCCTCCGCGGCGAAATCGTACCGTATCAGTTTGAGCAGTATGAAGCATACCATAAGATACGCGGCGGCGATGAGCGCGCGGCGTATATGATCGTTCAGAAATCTACGCTTTACGCTCATAAGCCAGTAAAGGCAGATGAAAATATATTCCACCGACAAAAACGTGTGGTAAGGCGTGCCGGTGTTTATCAGAAGCGCGCGGAGAACGCCGGCGGCGAGCACCGATACGGCGAAAAATATGTATCTTTTTATCATTGCGCGCACCTCCGTCCTTTCGTCAGAATCCGATCGCCGTATATACGATACCACAAAATGATAAAAAAGTCAACACTTTTGACACCGTGTATGCATAACTTTATATTGACAAATCCTCTTATTTGTGATATTATATATGATGTATTATTATATAAAATTTTCAAAGAGGAACCCAATGGAAAAAACAGATCTCAAAGCCCAGCTGAAAGACGTCGCGCAGAGAATAAAAACGCTGCGCGAGATAATGGGCATAACCGAGACCGACATGGCTGAGCTTACAGACGTTACGCTTGAAGAATACAGAAAATACGAATCAGGCACATCAGACTTCAGCTTTACTTTCATCTACAAGTGCGCAAATCATCTGAGAGTCGACCCGACCGACCTCATACGAGGCGAAAGCCCCACTCTGTCCAACTACTCTCTCACACGCGCCGGCGAAGGACTGCCGATAACGCGCCGCAAGGGCTTCAAATACATCAATATGGCGCCGCTTTTCAAGCAGAAAACGGCGGAGCCTTTCTTTGTCGAAATGCCGTACTCAAAGGCCGACGCCGAGGGCGAGATAAGGACCTCCACGCACGAAGGGCAGGAATTCGACGTTATGATATCCGGAGTGATGAAATTCCGTATAGGCAATCACACCGAGATACTCTACCCCGGCGACAGCATATACTACAACTCCGCGAATCCGCACGGAATGGTTGCGCTCTCCGAGGAAGGCGCGACGTTCTACGCCATAATTTTAAAGAAAAACGAAAGTGCGGAGCCGGATAAATTCGAAAAGATAGTATCCATAAGACGCGCGCGCAACTACGAATGCCCCGCCGCGGCGAAATTTATCGAAACACAGACCGACAAAGAGGGCGTTTTGTGCGGTATCTCGTTCAAAAACGAGGATAAATTCAACTTCGGCTTCGATATAGTCGACGCGATAGCCGACAGAACGCCGGACAAGCTCGCGATGCTCCACCTGTCGGGCGACAAGACGGAGCGCCGCTTCACCTTCTCCGACATAAAGCGCGGCTCGGCTCAGGCGGCGAACTACTTTGAATCGCTCGGCATCAAAAAGGGCGACACCGTGATGCTCGTTATGAAGCGGCATTACGAGTTCTGGTTTGCGATAACGGCGCTCCACAAGATGGGCGCGGTCGTCATCCCGGCGACGAATCAGCTTATGCAGCACGATTTTGAATACCGCTTCAAAGCCGCCGACGTAAAAGCCGTCGTCTGCACCGGCGAGGGCGACGTCATTAATCAGGCGGAGAAGGCGGCGGAAAGCTTCCCCGGTCTTATAAAGATGATAACGCACGGAGAGCGCGAGGGCTGGCACAGCTTCGACAAAGGCTATAAGGAATGCTCCGACGTGTACGGGCGCAGAGCCGACACGCCCGCGGGCTTCGACCCGATGCTTATGTTCTTCACCTCAGGCACTACCGGCTATCCGAAAATAGCCGTGCACGATTACCGCTACGCGCTGGGTCATTACATAACCGCGAAATACTGGCACAACGTGAATCCCGACGGACTTCACTTCACCATTTCCGACACCGGCTGGGGCAAGGCGCTCTGGGGCAAATACTACGGTCAGTGGATGGCTGAGGCGCCGGTATTCACCTACGATTTCGACCGCTTCCACGCGGACGACATACTGCCGCTGTTTGCGAAATATCATATAACGACGTTCTGCGCGCCGCCGACGATGTTCAGATTCTTTATCAAAGAGGATCTGTCGAAATACGATCTGTCGTCGCTCGAATACTCCAACACCGCGGGCGAGGCGCTCAACCCCGAGGTCTTCGAGCAATGGAAGCGCGCAACGGGGCTCAGCATAATGGAGGGCTTCGGTCAGACAGAAACGACGCTTTCCGTCTGCAATCTCGTCGGAACGACGCCGAGAGTCGGAGCGATGGGACGTCCGAGCCCGTTATACGACGTTGACGTTATAAACGAAAACGGACAGAGCGTGCCGATAGGCGAAACGGGTGAGATAGTCATAAGGCTCGACAAGGGCTCGCCGTGCGGTCTTTTCAAGGGCTATTACAAGGATAAGGAAAAGACGGACGCCGCGTTTGCCGGCGGCGTGTATCACACCGGCGACACCGCGTGGCGCGACGAAAACGGTTATCTGTGGTACGTGGGCAGAACGGACGACGTTATAAAATCATCCGGCTACCGTATCGGACCGTTTGAGATCGAAAGCGTGATAATGGAGCTGCCGTACGTGCTTGAATGCGGCGTTACCGCCGTACCCGACGATATACGCGGACAGGTTATTAAAGCCGTTATCGTACTCGTAAAGGGCAAGGAAGGCACGGAGGAGCTCAAAAAAGAAATACAGAAATACGTAAAGGAGCATACGGCTCCGTACAAATATCCGAGAATAGTTGAATTCAGGGACAGTCTCCCCAAAACGATAAGCGGAAAGATAATCAGAAATCAGCTCCGCTGACGAGGTGATAATATGGACAGAAGCAGTAAAGGCGAGGTGCCGGAAAATCTCATCTACGGCAGGAACGCCGTCCTCGAGCTTTTGAAAAGCGGAAAGGACGTCGACAAGATAATGATACAGAAGGGTCAGCGCGAGGGCTCGATAACCACGATAGCGGCGACGGCGATAAAGCTCGGCGTTCCCGTTATCGACGCGTCGAAGCAAAAGCTCGATATGATGTGCGCGGGCGGCGTGCATCAGGGCGTGTGCGCCTTCGCCTCAGCCGTTGAATACGCGGAGCTTGACGATATTTTCAAAGCCGCGGAGGAAAAAAACGAGCCGCCGTTCTTCGCGGCGGCGGACGGCATCGAGGATCCGCACAATCTCGGCGCGCTTCTGCGCTGCTGTGAATGCGCGGGCGTTCACGGGCTGATAATACCCAAGCGCAGGAGCGCCGTTCTCGGCGCCGCGGCGGCGAAAGCCTCCGCGGGCGCGCTCTCATACGTTCCGGTCGTCAAGGTGTCAAACATCGCCAACACGTTGAAGGAGCTTAAAGAGCGCGGAGTCTGGTGCTACGCCGCGGAGGCGGGCGGTCAGAGCGTGTATGAAGCGCCGCTCGACAGAGCCGCCGTGTTCGTCTTCGGCTCGGAGGGAGGCGGCGTTTCGCGGCTCGTAAAGGAAATATGCGATTATACCGTAAGCATACCCATGTTCGGCAAAATAAATTCTCTAAACGTTTCATGCGCCGCGGCGGTCGTTTTATCATACGCCGCAAGCATAAGGAAGGCAGGCATACATGGAAAACAAGAATAAAAAAGATATGTCGGTAGACGACCTCGTAAAACAGCTGAAGCTCGTGCTCGATATCGAGGACGAAAAGGAGGACGCGGACGAACGTGAGCTCTCCGTATCCGACGCTCCGGAAATCGAGGAGACCGCGCCGGAGGAGGAGCCGAAAGACGCGGAGAGCGCCGGCTCGATAACCGAAAAGGTGCGGCTGCTCGACAAGTATTTCGAGCAGGAGGAAAACAAAAAATCGAAGAAGAAAAACCGTCTGCGCGACAAATCCGAAAAAAAGAAGAAAAAAGCAAAACAGCCGGACGACGATTACAGACTTTCGTTTGAATCGAACGACGAGCCCGCGCGCACGGAATTCACCGAGGACGAGCTGACGTCGTTCGCCGACGAAATAGGCGATATGTTTTCCGACCCGGAGGAATCCGCAAAGGACGAAAAACAGCTTGACGTGACAAGACCTTTTACGGATCACGCCGCCGCGGTCAAAGCGCCCGTTGAGGAAAAGCCCGTCGAGGAAACCAAACCCGTAGTCGAGGAGATCAAGCCCGTTGAGGAGCCTGCTCCCGCCGTTGAGGATATAAAGCCCGACGCCGATGAGATAATACACGCCGTTGAAGAAGCGGCGGCCGAAGCGAACGATGAGGAGGAAAAGACCGACGAGCCGGAGTTCATCTCGTCCGTCATAACCTCGGAAACGGCAGACGACGCGGATATACCGGAGCCGGCAAATGACACGTCGGACGATATAAGCCCGTTCATAATCAACGCGCTGAACAGAAAGAAGCCCGAATCCGAGGAAGAGGGAAAAACAAAGCATTTCGGCTTTTCAAAGGATGACGTCGAAAAAACGATACTCAAGGAAGAGCCTGCGGCGCCCGTGCCGGAGGGCAGCGATTCCGATATAGAGGCCTTCAACGTTCTGTTTGAGGATATGCACCCCGACAAGGACGACGCGTACACCACCTCCGAGGAGGCGATAATGGACGCCTTCGGCGAAAGGCAGGAAAAGCCGGAGAAAAACCCGGTAAGCTCATACAGCGATTTTTCGATATCCAGGCTTGAAAGCGAGGCGGCGGACGAGGACGACGACGGCGAAGGCGAAAAGGCCGCTGCCGCCGGATACGATGAATTTTTAGGCTACGACCAGAGAAAAACGTTCCTCGATTCGTTCAAAAAGCGGTACAACTCTCTGCGCACGTCGATAATTCTGTCGTCGATTTTCGCGATCCTCGTATTCGTTTACGAATGCCTGTCGTTTGCGGGCGGCAGTTTTCCGCATTTCTGCTCGCCGACAGAAAACCCCGCCGTGTTCATACTCATCGACCTTCAGCTGTTCGCGTTCTGCGCGATGTTCGCGATAAAGTTCATCATAGACGGCGTAAAGGGCGTTTTCACCGGCAAGGCGAATATAATGTCGCTCGGCGCGTTATCAGTCCTTATAACCTTCGTTTACGGCATTTTGGCAGCCGTAACGTCACATTCCGTGCCGCACCCCGTTATGTCCGCTTCGGCTTTGAGCATAGTTCTGATGCTCTGCGCCGAATCGAGATGCGTCAAGCGCGACACTCTCAATTTCAGAATAATATCCGGTACGCCCGCGAAGCCGAAATTCGTGTTTGAGGCGTACAAGCCGCGCAAGAATTCCGCGGAGGATAAGGAATTCTACGATTACGTTCCCGAAAACCCGACGATGCTCCGCATTTCAAAGACGGAATTCGTCAAGGGCTTTTTCGCCTCCAATATGAAAACGTCCGCGTCGAAGGGATACATAAATCTTATGTTCCCGGTTACGGCGCTGATATTCGCCATAGTTTTAGCGGTGGTCCTCATACTCAAAAAGGATATGGGCGAGGCGGTCAACGCCGCGTACACGGCTTTCGCGCTCTGTATGCCCGCGGCGGTGTTCGCCGCCGTCACGCTTCCCTCGTTCTCAGCGGCTAAAAAGACGTACGCCGACGACAGCTGCGTCGTAAGCGAGGCGGCGGCAGAGGAATACGCCGACGCTTCCGTAGTAACGTTCGAGGACAGCGACGTTTTCCCGCCGTCGCTTGACAAAATAACGTCCGTAAGGCTGTATAACGACAGCAGGATGGACTACATCATGTACGTGCTGACAAGCCTTTTCAGAAAAATCGGCGGTCCTCTGCTCTCCATCTGCGAAAACGCCGCGAAGGAATTCAACGAATATTCCAACAACGTCGTTATAGAAAACGCGGTTGAAAACGGCATAGAGGCGACGGTTGACGCGCAGAAGGTATTTCTCGGTTCGTCGGTCTACATGGGCAGCAAGCTCGACCCGAAATACTGCACAGACGACAAGCAGTATAAAAACGACGAAAAATGCCGCATAATGTATATGGTGATAAACGACGTCGTTACGGCGAAATTCTATATAGAATACGAAATGGATAAGGATTTCCTGTCCGTCATAAAACAGCTGTCAACGTCCACCAGATGCGTCGCAATAAGGACGCTCGACCCGAATATAGACACGAAGCTCATAAAGAGCTGTCTTGATACGGAAATTTATCACTGCAAGATCATGCGCACGAGAGAAAGCGAGCGCAGAAAGACCGTCAGCAAAAAGAGCCGCGGCGCGGTCGTTGCGAGAAACAGCGTAAAAGCGCTTCTCCGCTCTCTTATGATGTGCGACAGGATGGTTTACTCGGCGAAGATCAATATGATCATCTGCTTCTTATCGGTCATTATCGGTCTGATATTCAGCGTTTTCATGATAATCACAAAGACTTTCGATTCGATAACCGCGCTCCACGTTCTCGCGTATCAGATACTTCTCGCGATCGTTATAAGGATAGTAACGAAAATAAACATATGATAAAAGAGTTAAGCAACCGGATCAAACCGATTGCTTAACTCAATTTGCATTCAAAGCTTCTGTTTTTTTAAATAACTCCTTCCGTCACGACAGAATGTCGTGACACCTCCCTCGAAGAGAGAGGCAAAAAAGGCTCCCTCTTCGAGGGAGCTGTCATCCGGGACGTTTCCCGGATGACTGAGGGAGTTTTCTTTATTCCGGGCTAAGCGACCGGATCAAACCGATCGCTTAATTTACATTATCAGTTTTTATTTTATATCCTGCACCTTTTCTTTTATCTCGGCGTAGTAGCGTTCCGTCAGCTCGGCAAAATGGCGTTTATCCGAAGCTTTCCAGCCGGACAGCACCTGCTCCTCCATTTGTATTATTTTGGATACCGTGTTTTCGGCAAGCTCGACGCCCTTTTCCGTCATAAAGACGGTCGTCGAGCGGTCCGCGTTTTTGACCTGATCGAGGCAGCCGCGCTTTTTCAGCTTGTTTATCGCGGTGTAGACCGTCACGCGCGACAGACCCGTTTTTTTGTAAAGCTCGTTCCTGTCTATCCTGTTTTCGTGCTTGCAAAGGATGTATAAAATCAGCTGCTCCGTATCAGTCTGCCCCATTCTCAACGCCGCTTCGTGGTATGTATTGTATATGCCGGTGAAAACGGGACCCAAATCGGTTGTCATAAATTTGCCTCCGCTGTTATCATAATGTCTTTCAGATTATTATACCGTAATGTATAGAAAATATCTACCTTTTAATATTAACATTGTATTCAATTATATTAAAATTTCAAGCAAAAAAAGGATATTGACATGAGCGTTTTGATATGTCCCTCACTTATGTGCGCCGACCAGCTCGACCTGAAAAACGAGATAAACAGTCTTATAAAAGCCGGCGCCGATCTTATGCATATAGACGTAATGGACGGCGTATTCGTACCGAACATCCAGCTCGGAGCCGGGCTGATGCAGGCGATAAAAAACGGTACGGGCGCGCCGCTCGACATACATCTGATGATTGAAGCTCCGCACGGAAAGCTCGGTTATTTTCCGATAGGCGAGGGCGATATTGTAAGCGTGCATTACGAAAGCACGCCGCACCCGGCGCGCGTCGCCGACGGTATAAGGGCGAAGGGCGCAAAAGCGCTTCTCGCGCTGAATCCCGGCACGCCGCTTTCGGTCTTTGAAGATATATCCGACTGCTTCGACGGGCTTCTGATAATGACTGTCAACCCCGGATATTCGGGGCAGAAGCTGATACCGAAAACGATAGATAAAATACGCCGCGCAAGGTTATTATATCCCGATATTATTATCGAGGCGGATGGAAACGTGAGCTTTACGACCGCAAAGGAAATGGTAAAAGCCGGGGCGAATGCGCTCGTATGCGGCACCTCAAGCGTGTTTTCAAAAGAATTTGATTATAAAACGTCGATCGAAAGGCTGAAAAAATTATGAAAAACAGATATCTGCCGTATATCAACACGGAAATCAGAGGCGGCTTCTGGGCGGAAAAGCAGGAGCTGATACGCAAAGTCACGCTCGGCGCGGTATACGACCGCTTTTACGACACCGGGCGCATAGGCGCGTTTGAAATGAACTACCGCGAGGGAGAGCCGAACCGTCCGCACATCTTTTTCGATTCGGACGTCGCCAAGTGGATGGAATCCGTCGCGTATCTGACGGCTAAGGAAAAAATGCCGGAGGAGGAAAAGATCGTCGACGGGCTTGTCGAGCTTATTGAGCTCGGCAGGATGGACAACGGCTATTTCAACTCGTTTTTCGAGCAGCTCGACGCCGGAAAAATATTCACGGACCGCGATTGGCACGAGCTTTACTGCGCGGGACATCTGCTCGAGGCGGCGGTGGAATATTACAAGGCGACCGGAAAAGATAAATTTCTCAATTTGATGAAGGACTATATGCGCCATATAAGGCAGGTTTTCGTCATCGACGACAGCGCCGCTTTCTCGTCTCCGGGACACGAGGAGATAGAGCTCGCGCTGGTCAAACTGTACGATCTGACCGGCGAGCGGGAATGGCTCGACCTGTCGATGCACTTTGTCAATATGCGCGGAAACGGGACAAAGCCCGGCAGGGACAGCGCGCATTCCGACTACAATCAGGATCATCTGCCGGTGCGCGAGCAGTTCACCGCCGAGGGACACGCGGTACGCGCCTGCTATCTTTACTGCGCCATGGCCGATCTCGCCCTGCGCTGTGACGACGAGGGCTTGAAAAACGCCTGCGAAAAGATTTATGAGAACATAACGGAGCGCAAAATGTACATAACCGGCGCGATAGGCTCTACCTGCGCGGGCGAGCGCTTCGAGGGCGATTTCGTCCTGCCGAACGACACGGCGTACGCGGAAACGTGCGCGGCGCTCGCGCTGGCGCTTTTCTGCCGCAGGATGAGTTTGCTCGACGCTGACGCGAAATACGCCGACACCGCCGAAAAGGTGATATACAACGGCTTTTTATCCGGGCTTTCGCTCGACGGCAAGGCGTTTTTCTATGAGAACGCGCAGGAAATTGATCTTGAAAACAGAAAAACGCGCCCCGACGTGCATTTTCCGATCACGCAGCGCGTGGAGATATTCGGCTGTTCCTGCTGTCCTCCGAACATAACGCGCTTTATACCGTCGATCGCCGATTTTCTGTACGTTTATAACGACAATACGGTTTACGTAAATCAGTATATGGATTCGATATCGCATTTTGACGGCTTCGATATAGAGCAGAAAACGGATTATCCGTTCGACGGAAAGGTGAAGATCGCCGTCACGTCGGAAAAAACTCTCGCCCTGAGAATACCCGCGTGGTGCGGCGAATACGCCGTGTACGTAAACGGCAGAGCGGTAAACGCCGCAAAGATAAAGGGCTACGTAAAAGTCGACGTGAAGCCGGGCGACGATATACTGCTCGATCTTACGATCACGCCGGAATACAATTACGCCGATCCGCGCGTCGAGGCGGACAAAGGTCTTTGCGCCGTATCGTACGGACCGTTCATAATGTGCGCCGAGGCGGTCGACAATCCGCATCTGAACGGCGCCGTGATAACGGGCGGCGAAATGAAAGTGACCGAAGGCAAATTCGGCCTCCCCGCCGTCATCGTCCCCGCGTCCCCCGCGCCGTTATATATGATACCGTATCACGCCTTCGCCAACCGCGGCGAGTGCGATATGAAGATATGGATAAAAAAGAGTTGACAAAAAACGCGCCGACACGAAAAAGAAACCGTTTGAAATATTACGATTACAGCTCGACCGGCGCGTATTTTATTACGATATGTACGTCGTGCAGACACAATTATTTTTGGAACAATAACACGGCGGACGCCATCGTAGGGGCGACCATCGGTCGCCCGACAGAATCGACCTATTTTGCGACCGTTTCAAGGATCGTTCAACAATTCAAAGGCTCGGTAACTAAAAAGATCGGAAGATCGACATGGCAAAAATCGTTTTACGATCACGTTATACGGGATCGCGAAGATCACGCGCGGCATATAAAATACATATACGAAAACCCCGCGGCTCTGTATTACGATTGACTCCCTGACGCGGCGGCGCCGTCCGTGCTGCTTTCCGCACAACAAAGATTTATAAAAACAACGGCCGGCACGGATAACGTCTGTTTTTCCGCGCCGGCGCGTTTTTTATTTCATTAGTTTCTCGATACGGAAAAACAGACGCGATTTGCGCGCGCGCAAAGGCGCCGCACATCAGACTATGTCGTTCACACAGCCGACAAACAGCGGCGTGCCGCCGTTTTCGATAACGAAAACGAAAGGTCTGTCAAGCGTAAAATCATATTTGAGTTTTATCAGCTCGAAGGGTGCGCTTCCCGCAAGCGTCATAACGGTGAAAGCCGCGCCTTCGACTCCGTCCTTGTCGGCTTTTACACGGCAGGCGTGTATAACG
>CACZVC010000026.1 GCA_902784545.1 uncultured Ruminococcus sp.
CGTCCATTTTATCCTTTTTGGCTATCATATCGGCGGCGAGGGCGATCTGGCATCTCGTGCGGACGATATTATGCTCGGGATAATTGAGCTTGAAATACTTGTCGCCGTCGAGGTAGTCGTCCAGAAATCTTACGGCGAGCTCTACCGTCATGACTATGGCGCCGAGCGAAAGCGTTTTAAGCTCGTTTTCCGTCGCGCTGTTTCTGATCTTGCCGACGAAGCCTTTTGTGAAAGCCTCGTATTTATCGAGGTCGAGGCTCGTTTTTGACGTATCCGGCTCGTCCTCGTCGGACGTGTTGGCGCCGAATCTGATCGCGTCGCCGAAGTCGTAGGCGACGAGCCCCGGCATAACGGTGTCGAGGTCGATGACGGCGAGCGTTTCGCCCGTGTCCTTATCGAACAGTATGTTGTTGCATTTCGTGTCGTTATGAGTTACGCGAAGCGGCAGCTCGCCCTTTTCGAGCATATCGCAGAGCGATTCGCCCAAATATCTGTATTTCTTTAAAAATTCAATTTCAGGCTGCGCGTCCTTTACTCTTCCCGCCGGGTCCTTTTCTATCGTTTCAAAAAGTCTTTCGTATCTTTTTTTCGTGTTATGGAAATCGGGGATTATCTCGTAAAGAGAGCCCGCGTCGTAATCGGACAACAGAAGCTGGAATTCGCCGAAGGCGGCTCCGGTCGCCTCAAACATTTTTAGATCGTCAAAAGAGTTGTAAGTAACGGAATTAAAAACGAAGCCGTAGCCGCGCCAGAAGCTTTCGTCCTTGTCTATAAAATAGTTTTTGCCGTCGTTCGCCGTTAAATATCTGAGAACTCCGCGCTCCCTTTTCTCCTCCGGCAGTCTGTCGTATATATGCTTCGTAACGCCGTTTATGTTTTTCATTATGTATTCCGGCTTTTTGAAAACGTATGTGTTTATTTTTTGCAGGATATAGCTTTTCTCCGCTCCGTCCTCAATGAAATCGGCCTTGTACGTTTTGTTTATGTTGCCGGTCTTCAATACCGTTTCACCGACACATTCGCCCTTTAAGCCGAATATTTTGTAAATTTCACCAAGCTCCATGATATTCCTCTTACCGTAATTTATTTTTTTCTATTCTTCTGTTCAGCTTTTCAGTCATATATTCCATCGACTGTCTTATGCCTTCGTATTTTCTGCTCTCAAGCTTTTTGACAGCGTGGTCGTAATCCGGCGCTCTCGTCCCCATATCGTGCGTATCCGTGCCGAGCACGAATTTAAGCCCCGAGACGTCGAGCCCCTTGAACGGGTCGGGCGCGAAAACGCCCCTGAACGCCTCCGTGTTTATCTGAAATATCAGATCCTCGTAATCGAAGAGGTTTTTGCAGATGTCCTTTTTGAAAGCCGCGGTAACGCGGTTTATATGCGCTATCATGACTTTCATTTTCCGCTCGAACAAAAGCGTTTCAAGTATATCGAACATCCACGTGCCGAACTGCTCGCGCGGAAATTCTATCAGTACTATGCCCCCGGTCTTTTCAAGCTCGAGACCGTCGTAGTCGCATTTGTCCATTCCGCGCGCCATATATATTTCGGAGCCGAGAAAGACCTCCGGCATATTCTCTTCGTCGTAGACACGCATCAGTCTTTCGTACGCTTCGGCGCGGCGGGCTTTGAAGGTCGACAGACGCTCTTTTCTGAAATCGAAATGCGACGTCAGAAACACCTTTTCGACTCCCTGCTTTCTGAGCCGCGTGAGCTGGCTGACGCTTACGCTCTCATCCTTTGCGCCGTCGTCGATGCCGGGCAGTATATGGCTGTGAAAATCAATGTTTATTACGCTTTTATCCGCCATTCAGATCATCTCCGAAAATTATTCCGCCAAAAGGTCCGCTTTGCGCAGCTCCTCGACGAATTTTATAACGTCCGCCTCAGCCTGCGAGGTGCTTATGTCGTACACCGACAAAATTGAAGATACGAGCGCGCCCATATCGGTTTCGCTTTGAAGTTTTTGCCACAAAATGCGTCCCGTATCGTTTAAAATGACGGGATCGCTTTTTTTATCCGTACCGGGATCGGCGGGCACGGCGTAGACCGTGCCGTTGAATTCCCTTATGATAAAGTCGTTTTTCAGCTTCACTTGCCGTATCACTCCTTGTTAGCCATGTCGAGCCAGACCATACCGAGGTCGAACGCCTCGAAAAAGCCCTGCTTTACGGCGCTTTTCGGCGGCGTTTTATCGTTCGGGTCGGTGGGCATTATCTGTATCATGACCTTATCGGGTATAGACATTCCGCGCACGCTTTTGACGGACATTATAGCCATAAAAAGCACGTATTTTTCGCTCATACTGCCGTAGCAGATAACGTTTTTCTCCCTGACGAGGGGCTTGCCGCGGTACATCAGGTATTTTCCGTTTACTATCGGTTTATCGTTCATAACAATTCCTTTCAGTTTACTTGTTCACGCGATCCATAAGGTTGTGGATGCGGTTGACGGGATTAAGAAGATCGCTTATCGTCATATCGTGATTGAGCGTATCTATTATAAGCGCGACGTATTTGCAGAGGTTGACCTCGCAGTACCACGTGCGGGAAAGCAGTTCGGGAGTTCTGTATATGAGGTTTGTGGTGAATATCTTGCTTATCGCTCCGTCCTCGTAGGCTTTATCCATAGCTTCGAGACCGTTGCAGAAAAGTCCGAAGGTGGCGAATACGAATATGCGCTTCGCTCCCCTTTCCTTAAGCTGATACGCGATGTCTATGACGGAATCGCCGGAGGATATCATATCGTCGACGATTATAACGTCCTTGCCGGACACGTCGTTGCCCAGAAATTCGTGCGCTTCTATCGGGTTTCTGCCGTTTACGATTATCGTGTAGTTCCTGCGCTTGTAGAACATACCGAGCTCTAGACCGAGAACTGATGAATAATACATACAGCGCGACATACCGCCCTCGTCGGGGGATACCATCATGGTCTTGCCGGCTTTAAGCTCGCCGTCGGGTATGTTTTTGACGAACGCCTTGATCATCTGATACGTGACCTGAACGTTGTCGAAGCCCGAAAGCGGTATGGAATTGGCGACTCTCGAATCGTGCGCGTCGAACGTTATGATGTTTTCAACGCCCATATCCACAAGCTCGTGAAGCGCCTGCGCGCAGTCGAGCGATTCGCGCGCGGAACGTCTGTGCTGTCTGCCCTCGTAAAGCATCGGCATGATGACGGATATCCTTCTCGCCTTACCTCCTATGGCGGCGATAACGCGCTTAAGGTCCTGATAATGATCGTCAGGCGACATACGGTTTATCTGACCGTACATTTTGTACTCAGTCTCCGGTCCGTAATTGAAGCAGTCGACGATGATATAAACGTCCTTGCCCCTCTGCGTGTTGTGTAAAAGCCCCTTGGCTTCGCCCGTGCCGAAACGCGGACATTCCGCCATCGTCACGTAAGTATCGCTTTCGTGTCCGCGCCAGTCGCAGATATAGCGGTCGACGTTTTCAACAAAGCTTTTACAGCCGCGCATTCCGATGATCTCAAGTTCTCCGTGAAAAAAGTCCTTCATATACTTCCCGTTTCCCGACGTTTGTTATTTTCCCGCTGCGCACCGTCGCATACGCCGCGGTGCTTTTTTTATTTTGTTATAGTGATCTTTTTCAAGACTCTTGACTCGTTGGGATCGACTCCGCGGATGACCGTAAGTTCGTACGCGAAAAGCTGAACGCATACGGCGAACAGGAACACCGCCGTGTATTTTCCCCCTTCCGGGGTAAGGATGCCGAATTTTTCTTCTTTGTATAACTCGTCGTCGTTCGTTATAACAAAGACCTCCGCGCCAATCTCGTGCAGACGGGCAATCATTTTTCTGTCGTCGTCGCTCGTCGGACCCTTGCCGGATATCACGATGACGAGATCGCCTTCGGCAATCTGCGCTATCGGTCCGTGGTAGAAGTCGCTTATCGCGGCGCCCTTCATTTTCAGGCAGTTCGTTTCAAGGATCTTGAGCGCGCCCTCGAGCGCTATCGGATATTCGAGACCTCTGCCCAGAATGAAGCCGTTTGTGAGATATCTGTATCTTACGAGCTTCGCCTCGAGCGCGGGAGGCGCGTATTTAAGCAGCGCCGCCGTGTCGTCGCTTATTTTATCGAGCTGTTCTCTCAGCTCGTCCGAATCGGCGATCTCCGCGCACAAAAGCGCAAGTAAAAACATCTGCGCCGTAAACGTTTTGGTCGCGGCTATGCTCTTTTCCGTGCCGGCGCCGCAGAAAAGATGATATTTCGCCTCGCGCGCCATCGGCGACTCCTCGTCGTTTGTGACGGCGACCGTGAGACAGCCCTGACCGTTCGCCTGACGGAGCACTTCAAGAACGTCCTCCGCCCTGCCGGACTGTGAAACGCCGACGACGAGATCGGTGCCGAATCTGAGCTGCGCCCCGTATTTAGTTATGACGCTCGGCGTTCCGAGCGCGCAAGGTATTCCGGCGGTTATGCCGAAAAGATACTGTGCGTAAACGCAGGCGTGGTCGGACGTGCCGCGCGCCGCGAAATATATACCGTCAAGCCCTCTTTTGCGGTATTCCTCCGCTATTGACCTGACCTTCAGCGTGTTGTTCTGCGAAAGCCTTTTGAGGACCGCGGGCTGTTCGCATATTTCATCCAAAAGTAAAGACATGTTGTTCTCCTATTTAAGATAATCCGGAAGAAATTCCTTATCTACGTTATCGGTTATGAATTTTTTCAGTTCCTTAAGCCTTATCTTTGCGTCCTCGTGTTCGTTATAAGCGTGCTTTGCCGCAAGCTCGTCCGTAAAGTCGGATAAAAGGTAAAGGTGAAGATCCGTCCTGTCCTCGTATTTCATCGACGCGGTGTAAACAAAATACGTTACGGTCGGGATAATCACGACGTTTCTGACGGCAAAGCCGCCGTTTTCTTTTACTATATCGAACGAAAGCATATAGCCGACCATATCGGCGGCGTATTCCATAGTCGAGACGAAATTGCCGAGCGAATAGACGCAGAGCATTTTTTTGCCGTCCGTCCCGTCTATATACTCGATCTTACCGGGTACGTGGCTGTGCATACCGACGACGACGTCGACGCCGCATTTTGCGAAAAGCGCGGCGTACTGCTTCTGCGTTGAGGTCACGCCGAAGCTGCCCTCCTTGCCCCAGTGCGGTACGGCGATTATCACGTCGGAGACTTTTTTCGCCGCTTCGACGTGGCGCTTTACCGTCGCCTCGTCAAGTAAAGGCGTTATATATCCGTCCTCGGCTTTTCTGCCGCTGTTTATCATTTCGGTATACGAGAGGAACGCGACTTTTATGCCGTTTACGTCAAGCACCCTGATATTGTCGTAATCGGCTTTGCTTTCGTATGCGCCGACAGACAGGACGGGTTTTGTTTTCCAGTAGTTTATACAGTTTTTATAACCCTCCGTGCCGTTGTCGAGCATATGGTTGTTCGCAAGCGTCACGACGTCGAAGCCGAGCGTGATAAGATCCTCTCCCATCTGCTTCGGCGTGTTGAAGCGCGGATAACCGCCTATTTTTCCGGCGTCGCCCGCTATCTGCGATTCCTGGTTTATTACCGCGCAGTCGGCTTTTTTGATATAAGGCTCGACGTCGCTGTATATCGGAAGGAAATCATAAGTCTGATCCTTGCCCTCGGCAAAGCGCTTCGCGTTGTTGAGCACCGCGTCGTGCGCCAGATTGTCTCCGCAGAACAGAAACGAGGCTTTGTCGCCCGAGGGGGCGGGCGGCTCGGTTTCCGCCGCGGTCGTCTGCGCCGCCTGCGAGGTCTCGTCCGTCGTATCCTTCGGCTCCGCGGTCGACTGCGCTTCCGTGCCGGTCGTCTGTTCTATCGGCGCAAGCGTTTCGTACGACGTGCCGGGCTCGGGCGCCGTGACCGTCTGCCGCGTCGTCGGGACGTAGGGATCCTCTCCGGCGCAGGCGCAGAGCGCGGGCAAAAGCAATATTATTATAAGAATATAAATAAAGGATTTTTTCATTATTTAAGATAGTCCGGCAAGAACTCCGGCGCTATGTTGTCGCGTACGATATCATAGGCGCGTTTTACGGTCGTTCTTTTGCTTTCTTTGTTGTTGCAGTGATGTTTTTCCGCTATTTCGTCCGTCATTTCATCAAGCGGTATAAGACTGATGTTTTTATACGACGCAGTCATCACGTTGAACGTGGGTATGCACGACGCGTTTTCGATGCGGCAGCCGTCCTTATCCTTGACTATGTCGAAGCTGGCGGTTATGCCGACCATATTTTTGAGGTAGTCCTGCGCGTTCAGACCGTTGCCGAGCGAATAGTAGCAGAGCGTTTTGTTGCCGCCTTGCCCCTCCAACCACTCGATCTTCTGTATGACGTGCGGATGGTGACCTAAAATAACGTCGACGCCGAGATCAGCCATAAGCTGCGCGTAATTCTCCTGCTCCTCCGTCACGGTGTGACTGTTTTCCTTTCCCCAGTGTATGGAGACGAAAACGAAGTCGGATATCTCTTTCGCCTTTTCAACCTGATGCTTTATCAGCTCTTCGTTGTAAACGGGTATATACGCGCCCTCTATCCTCTCGGGCTCGGACTGCTGTTTATAGAGGTTCGTGCCGTAGGTATACGCCAGAAACGCGATTTTCACGCCTTCCTTTTCGTACACCCTGATATTGTCGAAATCCTCAAAATCGCGGTACAGACCGAGGATGAACGCGTCGAGCGTGTCGGTAAAATCCATCATATCGGCTATACACTTTTTGCTGTTGTAGCCCATATCCGCCATGTGATTGTTGGCGAAGCAGATTATATCGAAGCCGAGCGTTATGAGGTCGTAGCCCATCTGATCCGGCGTGTTGAACTGCGGATAAGACGAATAGCCGTACTTTTCGCCGCACATCGGCGTTTCCTGATTTATAAAAGCTATGTCGGCGTTTTTGATAAACGGCTCGACGCGCTTGTATTTCGGCAGAAAATCGTATGTGCCGTCGGACTTTTTCGACTGGTTGTACGTCACGTTATAAACGATATTGTCGCCCATACCGATGAAGGACAACCGTACGGGATCGGGCTCCGGCTCAGTTTCCTGCGCTTTTGTCGTCACCGGCTTCGTCGTCGTTACCTCGTCCGTCGTTTCCTCCGTATCGCTTGTAAAACCGGGCAGAGTTTCGGGCGAGGTTATCACGGCGCGTGTCGTCGCCGCGTCCGTCGTCTCCTCCGTCACCATGCCGGTATACTCCGGCTGACCGTCGGCGCAAGCCGTCAGAAACAGCGGAAGTATAAGCGCCGCCGAAAAGACGGACAGCGCCCGCCGGATATTATTCCGGCGGGTATTTCCGCTCATCCTCATTTTATAAGCTGTAAGAACCTGCCGTATGCTTCATCCCACATACCGGCGTCGCCTCTCGGCTGATATTCTTTTATTTCAAAGCTGTTTCTTATGACCTGGCGCGCCTCGTGCAGATCCTTTATCTCGCCCGCGGCGATAGCCTGAACGAGCAGGTTGCCTATCGCGGTGCCTTCAACGGGTCCCGCGTACACGGGTCTGCCGCAGCTGTCGGCGCAGAGCTGGCAGAGCGGCGCTTCCTTGCAGCCGCCGCCGACGATGTTGATGTAAGGCGTGCGTTTGCCCTTCATATCGTCGATAGCCTCGACCGCCCATCTGTAACGCAGAGCGAGCGAATCGAATATCGCGCGGACGATTTCGCCCACGTTCTCCGGTACGTGCTGACCGGTCTTCTCGCAGTATTCGCAGATACGTCTGGGCATATTGCCGGGAGCGACGAACGCCGGATCGTCCGGGTTGATGAGCGATTGGCAGGGCTTTGAAGCCATAGCCATATCGGACAGCTCGTCGAACGTGTAGGATTTGCCCTCGCGCTTCCACTGGCGGCGCGACTCCTGCTCTATCCACAGACCCATTATGTTCTTCAAAAATCTTATGCTTCCGGCGTAGCCGCCCTCGTTTGTGAAGTTGTATTTGAAAGAGGCGTCGGTTATGATCGGCTCGGGTATCTCTGTACCCATGAGCGACCACGTGCCGGAGGAGATATATACGAAATCGTCGCCCACGGCGGGGACTGCGACGACAGCCGACGCGGTATCGTGCGCGGCTACGTTGACGACGTTCGCCTTAACGTCGCCCAGCTCGTCGACAAGCGACGGGAGCAGCGGACCGACGGTGGAGCCGGGCATCGCTATATCGGTAAACCATTTTCTCGGGATACCGAACGAATCTATTATATCCCACGCCCAGGATCTCGTCTTTGCGTCGAGCAGAGCGCCCGTGGAGGCGATCGAATACTCGGTATGCTTTACGCCGGTCAGGAAATAGTTGAGAAGATCGGGTATGAAAAGCAGTTTGTCCGCGGCGTTGCAGAGCTCGGGATTGTCGCGCAGCTCGGCGACGAGCTGGAACACGGTGTTGAAATCCATGAACTGGATGCCGGTGGTGCCGTAAAGCTTTTCAGCAGAGACCTTTTTGAAAGCCTGCTCCTGGATGCCGAGCGTTCTTTCATCTCTGTAATGAACGGGGTTTGTCAGCAGCTTGCCCTTTTTGTCAAGCAGACCGTAGTCGACACCCCAGGTGTCGATGCCTATGCTCTTTATATCCTTGTCGGAGGATAAAGCGCATTTGTTTATCGCGGTCTTTATCTCGTGGAATATCCTCATTATATCCCAGTTGAACGATCCGGCGATGGTCACCGGCTCGCTTGCGAAGCGGTGGTTTTCCTCAAGCGCCAGCTTTTCACCGTCGAATCTGCCTATGATGCCTCTGCCGCTTGACGCGCCGAGGTCTATGGCAAGCATTTTCAATTCAGCCATTTTTATATTCCTCCTCGTATTTTAAACGATATTAAAATTCTCTCCAGTCGTCGCAGACGTTTTCCGGTATTTCCTTCAGCCCCGCTTCAACGGCGGCGTTATGTATAAGGTCGCAGATATCGTCTCCTATTGTGGATTCAAACAGCTCGCACTCGCATTTTTCGTTGAGCTTGTTGAGTTTTTTTACGGTAGTCTCGACCGCCTTCATTATCGCGTCGTCGTCGGGCTTTTTGGATATTGTGACAAGCTCGTCGATATACTTTTCAAGTATGCTCGAGCATTTGTTCACGTCGTCCATGGTGCAGATCTGATCGTCAATCAGATCGTCGTCCTCCTCCTCTATATTATCGTCGTCGAAAAGATCGTCGAAGTAATCCTCATCCTCCTCCACGCCGAGATATTCGATCATTGAATTTATGACCGAATCGATATCATCGTAAAATTTTCCAACTGCCATAAGAATAATCGCATCCTTTCTTTGTTCATCGTGGTGATTATATCAAATATAATATCAAATATAATTATATAAATGATGTCATAGCGTGAAATTTTTTACAAATTTCCTGTTTTATTTCAGTTTTACGACCGTAACGCCGTTGTCGCCCTCTCCGTACACGCCGTCGCGGAAGCTGTCGACGCGCCTGTCGGCTTTGAGCTGCTGTCTCAGAAGCTGTCTCAGCTTGCCGGTGCCCTTGCCGTGAATAAGCGTCACCTGATTCAGGTGGCACATTATCGCCTCGTCAAGATACCTGTCGACCTCGACCCACGCCTCCTCTCCGTTCATACCGCGCAGGTCGATATCTGATTTTATCGTGCGCGGGGCGCTTTCCTTTATTTGAACTTTTTCCTTTTTGCCGTTGTCGGCGCGTTTAACGTATTCGTCGCCCAGACGTATGTCCGACAGAGATACTTTCATTTTCAGAACGCCGGATTCAACTGTCAGAATGTTGTTTTTATCCGGCGCGGAGCGTACGACGGCGTTTGTTTTGAGCTTTTTGACGTAAACGGTCTCGCCTATATCGGGCAGGCGCGGCAGCTCGTAGCCGTCGTCCGGCTCGTCGTACGTTTCGCTGTCGTATTCGTCGAGGCGCGCCCTTATGCCCGCGCGGGATCCCGCGAGCGCGGCGGCACGTTCTTCTTTAGATTTCTTTTTATTTGCGCGGTCAAGCTCGGCGTAAATGAATTCCGCCGACGCGCGAGCGGATTCGACCGTTTTCCTCGCCTGCTCCTTGGCCTTTGCAAGCTCCTTTTCCGCCTTGTCGAGCGCGTTTTCCGCGCCCGCCTTCGCCTCGTCGCGCAGCTTCTGCGCCTCGGCTTTCAGCGCTTCCGCATCCTCTCGGGCTTTGAGCATCGCGTTCCTCTGCTCCTCGAGCTTCGATATGACGTGCTCGAAGCGCTTGTTGTCGGATTTTACGTAAAGCTCCGCGCGTTTTATAACGTTTCTTTCAAGCCCGAGGCGCTCCGCTATCGCAAAAGCGTTTGATCTGCCGGGCGAGCCGATTATAAGGCGGTAAGTAGGTTTCAGCGTTTCGACGTCGAACTCGCAGGAGGCGTTTACGACGCCCTCCGTGTCCACGGCGTACGCTTTAAGCTCCGCGTAATGCGTCGTCGCCATACAGAGCGCGCCCTTCGAGCGCACCTCCTCAAGTATGGAAACGGCGAGCGCCGCGCCCTCGACCGGGTCAGTACCCGCGCCGAGCTCGTCGAATATAACGAGCGTTTTATCCGTCATTTCCGATAAGATCGATACGATGTTCGCCAGATGCGCGGAAAACGTGGAAAGCGACTGCTCTATCGACTGCTCGTCGCCGACGTCGGCGAGAACTCCGTCGAAAACGCAAAGCTCGCTTCCCGCGGCGCACGGGATATGAAGCCCGGACTGCGCCATAAGCACCATAAGCCCGACCGTTTTTTCCGATACGGTCTTGCCGCCGGTGTTCGGTCCCGTTATTATAAGCGTGTCGGCTCCGTCGCCGAGAGTAACGTTTATTGGCACGACCCTGAACGGATCGAGCAGGGGGTGGCGCGCCTTGTTGAGCTTTATAACGCGCTTTCCGGTATATTCCGGTCTTACCGCGTCGAGCGACACGGAAAGCTTGCCGCGCGCGAAGGCGTACGACAAATGGATAAGATTGAGATAATTCAGCTTCAACGCCTCGGATTCCGCGGCGACGCGCGACGAAAAGTCGTACAATATCTTTTCTATTTCCGCCTTCTCCGCACGCTCGAGCACCTTCAGCTCGTTGTTGGCGTCGACCGCCGCCATAGGCTCGATGAAAAGCGTGGCGCCGGAGGATGACGTGTCGTGCACGAGACCTTTGATATCGTTTTTATGCTCCGCTTTTACCGGTATGACGTATCTGCCGTTCCTTAACGTGATTATGTTTTCCTGCAGATATTTTGAATACGCGTCGCCGGTTATGAATTTCTGCAGGGTCTCCCTTATTTTGTTGTTCGCGTTTTTGATCTTGCGGCGCACCTCGGACAGAGCCGGGCTCGCGTCGTCGGCGATAAGCTCCTCGCTTATTATAGCCGAGGTTATATCCCTTTCAAGCTGTCTGTCGGGGATAAGCCTTTCAAATACCTCGTCGAGCGACGTTTCGTACTTTCTGTCAGTCTTATAATATTCGGCGACGCCGCGCACCGTGCGTAAAACGTTCGCGCAGTCGAGAAGCTCGCCGGGCGAAAGCATCGCGCCCTTGTCGGCGCGGTCGAGCAGGGGCGTAATATCCTTTACGAAGCCGAACGACGGCTCGCCCTTTGAGCGGTAAAGCCGCTCCGCGTCCGTCGTTTCGTCGAGCCGCGCGGTTATGGCGCGCAGATCGGATAACGGCTCTGTCTCGCGGCAGAGCTGCTTCGCCCCCTCGGTCGTCGCGCAGGAGGCGAGCATTTCAAGTATTTTTCCGAATTGAAGCGTTTTTTGCGCTTTTTCAAATTTGTTTGTTTCCAAGTCCATTACAGTTTTGAGATTTCCTTATAAAAATCAAGCGTTTTGTAGTTTTTTTCAAGATGGTTGAGCAGGTATTTTTCAGACACGGCGCCGAGCCGTTCGCGCACGTTCTTATCCGTCGGCAAAGAAAACATTTTTGATTTTTCCGCCGAAAGCACGCGCCGCGCGGCGTATACCTCGGCTCCCGTCATTATGACTATGATCTTCGCAGTACCCTCGTCCGCCTCATTCTGCGGCGCGGCATCGGGCTTGCAGTCGGAGCAGCGCAGCTCCCCGTTCATTATATCGAGGTAATACCACGGCTTGTCTGATCTGCCGCATTTACAGCAGCCGGAAAGGTCGGGATAAACGCCGAGCCGTTCCGTCATTCTCAATTCAAACACGGTCTTGACGTCCTCCGGCGCGCGTTTGCCCTCGGATAAAACGTACAGACAGTTGAGCGCAAGATCGAGCGTCGGCTCGTCCGGCTCCTCGTCCATAACGACGTCCGACACGACCTCCGCGATGTAATCGGCGAGAGCCGAGGCGCACAGATCCTTATGAAGTCCGAAAAACGTGAGCTTTGCGTTCGCCTCCTGCAGGATATTCGTCTTTTCCGTTTTGTTTATAACGTAGTCGCCGTAGGCGAATTTGAGAGAGCCGGTCATAAGCTTGCTGCTTATCTGTCTGCCGCCCCTCGCGTAGACCGCCATTCTGCCGTACTGCCTCGTTATAATAGTCAGCATTTTGTCAGAAACGCCCATATTCACGGCGTTAACGACGAGCCCTTCGACCGATACGATCATATCAGTCGTCCGTGTAGCCGAAATTGCGCGCCGCTGAAACGCTGTCACGCCAGTTCTTTTTCACCTTTACCCAAAGGTCGATATAAACGCGGCAGCCGAAAAATTCTTCAAGATCCTCGCGCGCAAACGTTCCTATCTTTTTTATCGTCTCGCCGTTTTTGCCGATTATGATGCCCTTGTGCGACGGTTTTTCGCAAAATATCTCCGCGCGTATGGATATGAGGTCCTTTTTTTCGGTAAACTCCTCTATCGTCACCGCGGTGCCGTGCGGTATCTCGTCGTCCGTCAGCCGCAGTATTTTTTCGCGTATGACCTCGGCGGCAATCATCCTCTCCGGCTGATCGGTTATCATATCCTCCGGGAAGAAAAAGCGCGGCTCGGTAAAGTGGCGGCTTATCTCCGACAGGATTATATCAACGCCCTCGTTTTTGAGCGCCGACACGGGTATCACGTCGGTGAATTCCATCAAAGGCGAATAATCGAGTATCGTCTGCCCCAGCTTTTCCTTGCTTTTCGCGTCGATCTTATTTATTATCAGATATACCGGCAGTCCTCTGTTTTTGAGGTTGTCGATTATGCCGAGCTCAGTAGGCGACGGCTTTGTATCGGCTTCAACGACGAACAGAACGACGTCCGCGCCCGAAACGGAGGAATACGCGGATTTTACCATATAGTCGCCGAGCCTTGTCCGCGGCTTGTGTATGCCGGGCGTGTCGGTGAAAATATACTGTATATCGCCCTCGGTCAGAATGCCGGTTATGGACGTTCTCGTCGTCTGCGGCTTTTTTGACACTATGGCTATTTTTTCGCCGAGCATCGTGTTCAGAAGCGTCGATTTACCGACGTTCGGTCTGCCTATTATAGATACGAAACCGCTTTTTCTGTTTTCGTCCATATTATTTACCTCTGAAACGCTGCATTATTTTTTCCTGACGCGAAAACATATCCGCCTCGTCCTCTTCCGACGTTTCGTGGTCGTAGCCGAGCAGATGGAGCGTCGAATGAACGCACAGAAACGCTACCTCGACGTTTATGTTGTGCGAAAGCTCTGCCGCCTGACGGCGCGCCTTTTCAAGCGATATGACTATATCGCCGAGAGGCAGATAACCGTTTACCATATCCGCCTCGGTATATTCGCCGTCGAGCAGGGGGAAGGACAGCACGTCCGTCTCCGTATCCTTGTTTCTGTATTCCGCGTTGAGCTTTTTTATCCCGGCGTTGTCGGTGAGCGTTACCGATATTTCGCACGGGTCCCCGAATTCCTCAAACTTAAGCGTGTCGTTTATCGCCGCGTAAATGTACGAGCGCATCGCGGGCGTATACGCCTCTTTATCCTGCTCGTTTTTGATATAGATCTTGTTAGTCGTCATTTGATTTTAACATACCTCTTTATTCTTTTCGCGTTTTCCTCCGCGTTTTTTGCCTCGTTCTGCCTTTCGTACTTCTCGTACGCAAGAATTATCCGCTGTACGAGCCTGTGACGTACCACGTCCTTTTCGGTAAAGCGGTGTACTGCTATTCCCTCTATGCCGTCAAGGATCTTTACCGCCTCTTTGAGTCCGCTTTTTTTGCCGAACGGAAGGTCCGTCTGCGTTATATCGCCCGTTACTATGGCTTTTGAATTGAAGCCGAGACGGGTAAGAAACATTTTCATCTGCTCGGGCGTGGTGTTTTGCGCCTCGTCTAAGATTATGAAAGAATCGTCGAGCGTTCTGCCGCGCATATACGCGAGCGGCGCTATCTCGATAGTCCCCTTTTCGACGTATTTCTGATACGTTTCGGCTCCCAGCATTTCATAAAGCGCGTCGTACAGCGGGCGCAGATACGGGTCTATTTTGTTCTGCAGGTCGCCCGGCAGGAATCCGAGCTTTTCTCCCGCCTCGACCGCCGGCCGCGTGAGGATTATGCGGTTTACCTCCTTTGCGCGCAGCGCCTTCGTCGCCATTGCGACCGCCAAAAACGTTTTGCCCGTACCGGCGGGACCGACGCCTAAAACGACCGTGTTGTTTTTTATGGCGTCTATATACTTTTTCTGCCCCACGGTCTTCGCCTTTATCGGCTTGCCGCGCGTTGTGATGCAGATGCATTCGTCGTCGTATAACGCCAGCTCCTCGCCCTTGCCGTCGTTTACCATTGATATAACGTAATCGACGTTCTGATCCGTTATATCGTCGTTTAACCTCGCTATTTTTATAAGTGACTGCAAAGCGGAATAAGCGCGGTCTACGTTATCCGCGTCCTCGCCCGAGACGACTATCGCCATACCCGCGGTCTTTTCGGTGTCCTTGCCGGATACGCGCACGTCGAACGCTTTTTCAAGCCTTTCCGCGTAGCAGTTGTATACGCCGAAGACCTTTACGGCTTCCTCCATCGTGTTTGTCAGTAAAGTTTTCTGTATCATATGACCAACCTGTGATTTAATTCTGTAATCTCATAATAACACATATTTTTTTAATTTGCAATAGCTAAAATAATAAAATTATCATAAATAAATCATTTTGCTATATTGCATACCATCCATATTTCGCCCCTGAGCTTATATCTGCCGTCCTCGTAATACCGTTTTACGCTCGTTTCCCTGACCTCCGCCCCCTCAGTCAGCTCTTTAAAGCGCGTTTCATACATTCTGTCAAGCTCGCGGTACGCCTCTTCGCGGCTCAATTTACGCTCTACCGTACAGTATTCGCGGTAAACGCCGGTCTTTACGTAAAACGGCAGACGAACCGCGCCGAAAACGGTGACGGAATCCGTCGTTTCCGTCTTTTCATAATTATTCTCGTCATAAAAACGGTTTATCCCGAAGGTATGGGAAAAAAGCGTGACGGCGCGGTTTATGCGCTCCTTTCCCGTGTAGCTTCTTTCGCTTACGGTTTCGTCAGTTTCGCATAATATCTCGCGCCTTACGAGGGCGTAGGCGTTTCCGCGCGCCCGAACGGTGACGGTGCCGTTGTGATGCGTTTCGTAAGTGCCGGAAAAAAGCATCTCGCCCTTTTTTACCGTCTGCCCTTTTTCGATAACCGGCACGCCGGAAAACGTTTCGTACCGTATTATATAACCGTCCTCCGAGGCGAAAAGATCTGTTTTGTCCGTCGGCGCGGGCGGTGTGAAAACGACGCGCTCGTCCGTCGTAACGTAAGCGACGTTCCCCTTTATGCCGACGTTAACGTACGAAACGTCGGGGCATTTCAGCATTACCGTGTTTTCTATGCTTTCGCAGTCGGTAAGCGCTTTGAAAGCGCCGCTTTTAAGTCCGCATTCGCTCAATACCCTCATCACGTTTTCCCTGTTTTCGCCGCCGCGGCTCTCGTATCTTACGTCCCATAACAAGGAATCCGAAAAGCGCAGGGCGAAAGCGAAAAGCAGAGCGCCGATAATTACGCCCGGGCGCTTTATCAGCTTTTTTATATCGTATATCAAGCCCTTCCCGCCGGTTATCTCAGCGTATGACAAAAGCCTTTTATCCTTTTTTCGCCTGTTGAGCACGCGGAAAACGGCGCCGTCCCCGTCGGGTCTGAGGTCGGTAAAATACACGCCGTTTTTCTGCATATAATAAAGCGCCGCGTTCTTTTTGCCCGGAAGCGTGCGCATATATAAAGTCCCGGCTAAATATTCGACCGGCTTTATCACAGCTTGTCGCCCCTCAGATACTCCGCGGAACGGATGAAGCCCGTTATCTCCGACACCTGCTCGCCCGCCGTGCGCACGGTAAGAGCCGCGCCGCTTATTTTAAGATAAACGTTTTTCTTCGGCGTGTCGAACACGACGTACTCCGAAGTGTAGTCGCGTATGCCCGCCTTGCCGTCGATAAGCACGGCTCTCTGACCGTATACGTAAACGCCAAGCTCATAAGGAGAATATCCGCTTTTTTTCTGTGTGCTTTTCATCCCCGCCTCCGTAATAAACGTAAGAATTTCTTAATAAACTATATGGAGGAGAACGGAAACGTATGACAAAAGGCATAAAAAGCATAAAACGTATATCCGCGGTATCGTGCGTTATCCTTTTTACGGTGTATCTGACCGTGTTCGGGCAGAGCGCGAGGGAATCCGCCGCGCGCGGGCTCGATATCTGCTCCGGCGTGATACTGACTACGGTCTTTCCGTTTTCGGTCGCGTCGTCGCTTTTGCTGTCGTCCGGCGCGTGCGATATTCTCGGCAGGACGGCGTTTTACCCGCTCGGCCGTCTTTTCGGTCTGTCGGAGAGCGGCGCGGGACTGCTTTTGCCGGGACTTATCGGCGGCTTTCCCGCCGGAGCCGCGGGCGCCGCGGAGCTTTACAGAAGCGGGCGCATCGAAAAAGCCGAGGCGGAAAAAGTCATATCGTACACGAACAACGCGACGCCGGCTTTCGCTTTATATCGGGCTCGGTAAAAGCCGGCGTTTTATGCTGGGCAGTAAATATCGGCGCGGCGTTTGTATGGGCTGTGATACTGCGCGGCAAAAAAGACGGAAACAAAAAAAGCGGCGCGGCAAAAGCGGAAATATCGTTTGCCTCATCCGTTTTATCCGCCTTTTCCTCCGCTTTGTCCGCCTGCGCTTTCGTTATAATTTTTTCGGTTATATCGGGCGCTTTGCAGTACTTTTTGCCGCCGTTGCTCTCTTGTCCGATTTCCGCGTTGCTTGAAATATCGAGCGGTCTTCCGCTTCTGCCGGCGGCGGGGCTCGACGGCAGGATCACCGCCTCGCTCGTCTGCTTTTTCACGTCTTTTTCCGGTCTGTGCGTCGCGTCGCAGGTCGTAAACGCGGCAAGGGACGCGGGCCTGAGCGTGAAATACTACTTTTCCGGCAAGATTTTTCAGGCTTTTATCTCTTTTTTCGCCTTTTATTTGCTTTATCCGACCGTTTTGTCTTGACTTTTTCGGTTTTTGGTGATAATATAGAATAAAAGGAGATATGCAAATGGAAACTGAATACGAAAAGATATGTTTATACTGCGAGCACGCGGCGCCGACCTACGAAGCGGAGCTTATGTCGTGCGAGCTCAAAGGAATAGTAAAAAGCTGTTATAAATGCCGCAAATTCATATACGATCCGCTCAAAAGGATCCCCCGCCCGCCGAAAAAGCTCGGCGAGGAGGAAATGCCGCAGGTGTGATCCGCCGGGGCTTTACGCCCGGCGTATCCGTTATTTTGCAGACAGATTTTCCCTCGCTTCCGCGCTGTTGTCAAGTATCTGTCTCAGCTTATCGCAGCCGTTCATCCCGGGGCAGTCGGCGCAGGTATCCGCCTGCTTGTCCTTCGCGCACTGCCTTATCTGACAAAGCGATTCGCAGAAGACGGTTTTTCTGCCGTTTTTTCGTCTTCTTTCAACAGATTTATACCATATACGAGCGCGTTTGTCAAGTGAAAACGTACCGTTTGCGCCGTCTGTTTTACGGAATTTAAAAAAAACGTATTGACTTTTTCTTTTAAATATCATAAAATGTAATCAAACCGGAACAAGGAGAGATATTATGTCAAAGGTATTGTTGTTGAACGGCAGTCCCCACAAGGACGGCTGCACCGCGGCGGCGCTCGGCGAGATGATCGCGGTTTTTAAAGAAGAAGGTATCGAAACGGAGCTGATACACGTCGGCGGCGGACAGGTGTCCGGCTGTATTTCCTGCGGCTATTGCGGCAAAAACGGGAAATGCGCGTTCGGCGGCGGAGTAAACGAGGCGGCGAAGAGCTTTGAGGAGGCGGACGGTCTCGTTATCGGAAGCCCGGTATACTATTCCTCGCCCAACGGCACGCTTATATCGTTTCTCGACAGACTGTTTTACAGCACGCCGTTTTCAAAGCAGATGAAGGTCGGCGCCTCCGTCGTAAGCTGCCGCAGGGGCGGCAATTCCTCGACCTTTGACGTTTTGAACAAATACTTTACGATAAGCGGTATGCCCGTCGCGTCGGGCACGTACTGGAACAGCGTCCACGGCTTTACGAAGGAGGACGCGAAAAAGGACCTTGAGGGTATGCAGACGATGCGCAACCTCGCAAGAAACATGAGCTTTCTGATAAAGGCGATCGCGGAGGCGAAGGAAAAATACGGTCTGCCCGCGGTCGAGCGCGAAGCGTTCACCTGCTTTATGGACGGAAAATGATACATATGCAAAAGGACTGCCGCGGCAGTCCTTTTTGATGTTTCCGTGCGGCGCCCCGCCGCCTTTTTTATTATTCTTTATTTATCTTTCTGCCCGCGAACTCCGCTATGCGCCCGATCACCGGCAGCTCCTTCGCTCTGCATTTCATTACGTTCGATATACCTTTTACCGTCAGATACAAAAACAAACCGTATCCCAGGTAATTCAGCGCTCCGATAATAAGAAGCGGCACGCCTTTGAAATACATTCCGGCAATGCCGAGGCTGACGAAAACATTCACCGTATATACGGCCTCGGCGATGAAAAGAACGAGCCCCTGCCTTCTGTGAAAGCGGACGTACAGAGAATCCCTCGCCTCGAAAATCGGGAACAGAATGAGTATCCAGAGATACGAAAGGCACGAAAGGAGCTTGTTTTTCTCTATATCCTCGCGGTCGTACTCCCGCGTATGGTCCGCGGGGTCGGGCGGCGTTTGCGGCAAGGCTGTACCGTCCGGCTTTTCGCTTTTTTGCTCTTTGAGCTTCAAAACTATCGTGCCGCACGCGGGGCAGACGTCTTCGTTTTCTTCAAGCCGTGCGCCGCAGTTTTCACATACTGCCATTTTACTCTCCCCTTTCGCCGAATCTCTCAGCGTATTCGCGCTCCGCGCCGTCAGTCTGCTCGTACAGTCCGAGAAGCTTCGCCTCGAGCGTTTCGCGCTCCGCGTCAAGCTCCATCAGCTTTTTGTAATCGAGCTCGTATTCCTTATACTCTTTTTCTATTTCGTCGAGCCTGTTCTCGGTCTGCTCCGTTTCGGTTTTTAAGCGTTCGAGCTTTGTTTCCAACTTGCGCTTGTCAGATCTGTTCTGCCTTTCCTGCTCGTATTTTCTTCTGTTCTCTTCCTTATCCGGATTTTTTGCCTCGGCGGGCTTTTCCGACGGCGCGGCTTCCGAGTATCTCAAATAATCCCGGTACGTTCCGTGATAATCCGCGAAAGGACGCGCGGATATGTCAAGCACCCTTGTGCAGAGCTTGTTTATGAAATATCTGTCGTGCGACACGGCGATTATCGTGCCTTTGTATTCCGTCAGAGCGTCCTCGAGCGCCTCGCGGCTTTTTATGTCGAGGTGGTTCGTCGGCTCGTCGAGCAGAAGCACGTTGTTTGAGCGGAGTATGAGCTTTACCATCGTAAGCCTCGCCTTTTCGCCGCCGGAAAGCACGCCGACCTTTTTGTTAACGTCGTCGCCGCGGAACATAAACAGAGCCAGCGCCGAGCGTATCTCCGTCTGCGTGCGCTTGCCGTATTCGCTCCATACCTCGTCGAGCACCGTGTTATCGTCGTCAAGCTCCTGATTTTCCTGGTCGTAGTAGCCTATGCTCACGTTGTAGCCGAATTCATAAGAGCCCGACGTCTGCTTTATTTTGCCGCGCAGTATCTTCATCAATGTCGATTTGCCGGAGCCGTTATGCCCCGTTATAAACGCGCGGTCGCCGCGCTTTATAAGGAACGAAACGTGCGCAAAAAGCGGCTCGTCCGTGAATTTCATACCGAGATCCGTTACGGTCAGAACGTCGTTTCCCGATTCGGAGCCCTCCGTAAAGCGTATGCGCACGCCGCGCTTTTCAGCCTCGGGAGCCTCGATCTTTTCCATTCTGTCTATCGCTTTTTGCCGCGAATCAGCGGCTATGATGTTCCTCTCCCTGTTCCAGCGGTGCTGCTGTTCTATAAACGCCTCCATACGCGCTATCTCGCGCTGCTGGTTTTCGTAATGGCGCTTCTGTATCTCGCGGTCGGTCTTTTTCTTTTCGACGTATTGCGTGTAATTGCCGTTGTAAAGCTTTGCGCGGCCGTTGTCGATATCGAGTATTTTCGTCGCCACGCGGTCAAGAAAATATCTGTCGTGCGAAACGACGAGAAGCGTGGACTGAACGGACGACAAAACGTCCTCAAGCCACGTAAGCGTCTGTATATCGAGGTGGTTCGTCGGCTCGTCGAGAAGCAGTATATCGGGCGGTCTTATGACGAGCTTGCCGAGCGCGAGGCGCGTTTTCTGTCCGCCGGACAGATTTGACACCGGCATATCCCACTCGTCCTCGCCGAAGCCGAGCTTCGTCAGATACGAGCGGACGCGCCCTCTGAAATGGTCGCCGCCGTCCGCGGTGAACGATTCGAGCTTCATCGTGTAATCGGATAAATACGAATCGGACAGGGTAACGCCCGCCATGTGCGTAACGTCGATCCTTTTGCGCATACGCTCGAGCTCCGCCTCGCGTTCGATAAGGTCGGAAAACGCGCCTTCAAGTACGGAGCGCACGGTGCCGTCTTCGCCCGTCACGGCGTTCTGCTCGAGCATTCCGACGGTCTTGCCCTTCGATACGTAAACGCTCCCCCTGCCCTCGTACTGCCCGGTTATCATTTTCAGAAGCGACGTTTTGCCGGCGCCGTTTTCGCCGACGATGCCGACGCGGTCGCCCTCCTGCACGGAAAAGGAAACGTTATTCAGAACGTCGCGCTCTCCGAACGAGAGCGTAAGTCCGTCACAGCCTAAAATTATCATTTTTCCTTGACTTTCTTTATAAAATCCCTGTACCAAAGAGCGCTTTTTTTCGGTCTGCACTCATATGTCTTAAAATCGGTCTCGAATATGCCGAAGCGGTAGGTGAAGCCCGCCGTCCATTCAAAATTGTCCATAAGGCTCCACAGATAATAGCCGCGCACGTCAAAGCCCTCGTCGAGCGTCTTTTCGAGCCAGCTTAAAAATCCAGACACGTATTTTATCCTGTCGTTATCGGCGATCATACCGTCGTCTCCGCGCGGCTCGTCGCCTATCGCGTAGGTGCCGTTTTCGGTGACGTACACCGGTATTTTCAGGCCGTAAAGATCGTGCACGAGATGTATCGCGTCGTACACGGCTTTCGGGTAATACTCGGTTTTATTGTTCAGGAAATTGCCGCCCTGCGAAAAATCAGCCGCGGCTTTGACGTCCTTCGACACAGGCACTCTGTTGTATACGTTCAGCCCGTAGAAATCTATCGGGCGGTGCATAAGCTCTGTATCGCCGTCGTAAATATCCATCAGAGTCCCCTCGGAGGCGAGGTGAGAGAGTATGTAGTCGCTGTAACCGCCGCCGAGCACGGGATCGGTGTAGAATTTCCAGTTCCGCTCGTCCTCGTCGATAACGAGCGCTCTGTCCTCCTCCGTGTCGCGTATCGCGTGGCGCTTCCAGATATCTATAACTATGCCTATATCGCCCGTCGCCTTCGAGGCGCGGAACGCGTCGACCGCGGCGCCGTGCGCGACAAGTATATTATGTCGCGCCTGATTGCCCTCTTTTTCGTTCGTCCTGCCGGGTGCGAAGGCGCCGAGCGCGTAGCCGACGTACGTCGCTATCGGCTCGTTGACGGTCGACCACAGCGGCACGACGTCGCCGTACAACTCAAACATTTTCGCCGCGTATTCGCCGAAATACTTTATGGTGTCGCGGTTTATCCAGCCGTTTTTCTCCTCGAGCGCCTGCGGCAGATCCCAGTGGTAAAGCGTCACGTTCGGCTTTATACCGGCTTCAAGCAGCTTGTCAAAGCAGCGTTTATAATAATCCGCGCCCTTTTGATTGAGCTGACCCCTGCCCTCCGGCAGAACGCGGGACCATGAGATCGACATACGGTAGCTGTCGGCTCCCGTGAATTTAAGATTTTCAAGATCCCTGTCGAAATTGTGATAGCTGTCGCACGCATTTTCCGGCGTATTGCCGTTCGCTATTTTACTGGGCTTTTTCGCAAACGCGTCCCAGATGCTCTCTCCTCTGCCGTCGGCGTGAGCGCCGCCCTCTATCTGACCCGCGGACGTGGCAAGGCCGAATATAAAATCCTTATTGAATCCCATTGCCTGTTTGCTCCGTTTTTTATTTATCATATAATAAAAATCCTTAAAAATCAAGTGGTTATTTGCAAATTAAAAGAATATATGCGCTCTTATACGAATAATATATACAAAAACACATGGAGGATATTATGTTTGTCTGGTCAGTCAGGGCTTCGACCCTTAAATTCATCGCGGTGCTCGCCGTGTCCGCGGCGGCGATAGGCGCGCTTGCGGTATTTATGCCGCGCCGCGAATTCAGAAACGAAACGGCGGCGGTAAAGGAGATAAGCAGAAAAGCGACGGGCGAGGAAGGCGTAAAGGAGTTTTTGAGGTCGTACGGCTGGGAGGCGTCGGAGCTGCTCGATCTCACCGACGTTACGATACCCGGAGAATTCGATTCGGTCTACGAAAGCTACAACACGCTGCAGAAAAAGCAGGATTTCGATTTGTCGAAGTATAAAAGAAAGACCGTACAGAGATATACATACAGAATTGACAACTACGACGGCTACAAGGGCGCGGTGCTCGCCGACGTCATAGTTTACAAAAACAAGGTGATAGGCGGCGACGTCTGCTCCGCCGACGTGAACGGCTTCGTTCACGGATTTTCAAAGGATATAACTCTACCGTAGAAAAAAAGCCGCCTCGCGGCGGCTCCGCAGCTTGAAGACAAAGTATTTACTCCCTTCGTCACGCCGTAAAACGGGCCCTTTTTAAGGAACGGGAGGGCAGACCCCTCCCCTACAAACGGCTTCGTTCATTGTGCGGTGAAAATTCGCGGGAGGGCAGACCCTTTTTAAGGAACGGGAGGGCAGACCTATTTTTTAAGGAACGGGAGGGCAGACCCCTCCCCTACAATATTCCGATTTTCTTCTTTCTTCTTTATTCTTTATTCTTTATTCTTTTATTTCTCCCGCCCCGGATCCCCGCGGCGGTCTTTCTTATCAGACGGAATTCCTGAAACCTTTTCCTATTATATCGCTTGTAGACGAGATAACGACGAAGGCGTTTTTGTCTATGTCCTTTATATGATTTCTCATTGCGACCGCCTGCGAGCGCGTCATGACCGCCAGAATGACCGTTTTGTCCTCTTTCGTATACGAGCCCTTGCCCTGCCATACCGTCGCGCCTTTATGCAGGTTGTCGTTTATATATCTGCACACCTCGTCCGGATTCGTCGTTACTATAAAGAAATATTTGCTTATGTTGATATTCTCTATGACAACGTCGACGACGAGGGCTTTTATCAGAAGGCCGACGAGCGAATACATACCGGCTTTCGCTCCGTTTACGAAAAAGCCCGCCGCGACTATCGCCGCGTCAACGCAGAACAGCGCCGCGCCAATCTTTATCGCGGTGAATTTTTTCAGTATCATCGCTATTATATCCGTGCCGCCCGTCGTGCCGCCCAGATTGAACACCACGGCGGAGCCGACGGCGGGGAGCGCGACTGCGAAAATAAGCTCGAGCATCGGATCGTCCGTTATCGGCTTGCTCATCGGGAAAAGCAGCTCCATAAGCTCGAGCGAAAGCGACAGGACAAGACTGCAGTAAACCGTCCTCGCGCTGAAATTTTTGCCGAAAACAAAATACCCGACGACTATGAGAACGGCGTTTATGATAAGCATGACCGTCGCCGGCGATATCGCGTTCTGCACCGCGCCGACTATCATGGAAATACCGCTTACTCCTCCCATTACGAAGTTGTTCGGGAATTTGAAAAAATAAATTCCGCACGCCATTACAAGCGTCGCCGCGGTCATTATAAGATACTCTTTTATTATCTTTTTAACGTCTTTATTCTTCTTCATACTCCACCGTCCGGTTTTGATTCAAACATATTATATCACCTTTGCCGCCCCTGTCAAGATGATATTTGATAATTTTTGTCCATATATGTTTTTTTCGGAAAAAAGCCGTCAACAATGTTTGTAAAACAGATAACGGAGAGACATATGACGGACAAAACGCTGAAAAACGAATGTATCGGGCTTATCCGAGCGATAAAAAAGGACAAAGGCTCACGCTTACATGACGACGCTTATTTTGTGATACCGCGGCTGAGGGACGCCGCCGCGTCGTTTTCATCATACGGCTCGACCGGTTTTTCGGACGAGCTCGGCAAGCGTTTGGAGCTTTCGTCGTATAAAACGGACGAAAGCTCGCTTTGCGCGTATCTGCGAAGAAAAAACGCGGACGAGCGCGATATAATAAGGATAAGAGAGTATCTGACGCTTATAATCTGCCGCGCCGCGCTCGAGGGCAAATGCGATATATCCGCGTTTTACGGCGCGGAAAAGCTCGATTTCAGATATATAATAAACGAAAGCTCGGCTTTGCGCAAAAAGCTATCCTTATACGAAGATTACGAAAAAAGCGACGATATAACAAAAGCGCTGTACCGCGCAAGCCTTGAAAAGGCGGCGGGGAAAAAGGGCGTTATACCGTCAGAGCTTTTGTCGGAAATACCGCGCCACAGACTGACCGACGCCCTGCTTGAAACGAAAAGCAGGGGCGTATATCATATTATCCTCATTATCTGTTTATTTATTCTCTTCTCCTGCTCGCTTTATCTTCTCTGCGGCGACTTTTTCGCCGTTCTTTTGTGCGCCCTGCCGTTTTACGCGCTTTGCGGATATCTTTCCGGCAAGATATTATACCGGCTTTTTCCGGCTTACCGTCCGGCGAGGCTCGGCAAAAAAGAGCCGTTGCCCGACTGTCTTACCGTCATAACCTCCGTTCTCGGCGAAAACACGGAAAGGCTCGCCTCTGACCTTGAAAAGATGTATTTTTCCGAGGGGCGGCGCGACGGTATGTATTTCGGCATTTTGTCCGACCTCGGGGATTCCGACACCATGTACCGCCCGGACGACGAAAAGCTGATACGCGGCGCGACGGCGGCGGTGGACGCGCTGAACAAAAAATACGGGTGTCGCTTTTATCTGTTCGTAAGGGACAGAAAATACTCGATGTCGGAGAAAAAATTCATAGCTTTTGACAGAAAAAGAGGCGCGGTCTGCGAGCTTTCGCGCCTGCTCGTGACGGGCGGTTCCGCGCTTCACGTTTACGGCGCGGATGAAAAAAAGCTTGTCGGCGTGCCGTATTTTATAACGCTCGATTCGGACACGCTTTTATATCCCGGCTCGTCAGCCTCGCTTCTGCGCTGTGCGGCGCATCCGAAAAACCGCGCGGTAACGGATAAGAAAAAGAGGGTGGTTATAAAGGGTCACGGCGTTTTTCAGCCGAGGGTAAAGCAAAAGCTGAAAAACAGCGCGGACACGTATTTCTCCCTCGCCGTCGCCTCCGATTCCGGCGTTGACCCGTATCAGGGCGCGGATTTCGACGTTTACAGCGCGTTGTATGAAAGAGGCTCTTTCTGCGGCAAGGGACTGATCGACGCCGCGGCGTTTTACGAATGCTGCGCCGGCGTTTTTCCGGACGAGCGGATATTGTCGCACGATATGCTCGAGGGGGCGCGGCTGCGCTGCTGCGCCGTGACGGACGTGACGATGTACGAAAACACGCCGAAAAACGCCCTCTCGTACTTCAAGCGCTTTGAAAGGTGGACGAGAGGCGACGTTCAGTCGCTTCCCTTCGCCGGAAAATATATAAGGGACAAGGAGGGAAAAAGACGGTCAAACTGTATATCGCGGTACGACGGATTTCTTCTTATAAACGCGTTTTTGCACGATATAACGCCGGTTTTCGCGGTTTTATGTATCATATACGGTCTTATACACGGATATCTGCCGCTTTTGTCGCTCTGCGGTATGAGCTATATCATTATCCCGGCTTTGTTTTCCGTCGTTTTTTCGCGCGCCGACAGAAAAACGCGCGCGCTCGGCATCGCATCGCTTATCATGCAGGTCAGCTTTTTGTTTTACGAGGCGCAGACGGCGCTTTTCGCGTCTCTGCGCGGCTTTGCGCGTATATTCACGCACAGGCGCACGCTTGCGTGGACGACCGCGGCGGCGGCTGACATCGTTATAAGCGGGCGTATAAGCTATCTGAAAGCGTTTCTGCCGTCGCTTATCGCCGGAGTCGTTATAATGCTCTCCTCCGGCGGTGCGGCGGTATTGACCGGGGCGCTTTTCGCCGCCTCTCCGCTTATAGGCTATCTCACCTCAAAAGCGCCCACAAAGCGGAAAACCGCAGTCAAAGACCGCGATTTTCTTATCAACTGCGTCAAGGATCACAAAAAATACTTTACCGATCTTGTCACGGCGGAGCACAATTATCTGCCGCCCGACAATTTTCAGGAGCTTTCCGGCGTAGGCGCGGCGCCGAGAACGTCGCCGACAAATATCGGGCTGTATTTATTATCTGTCGTCGCCTTCGCCGACCTCGGTCTGACAGACGCCTCCGATATATATCCGGCGCTTTTGCCGACCTTGAAAACGCTGTCGGGAATACCGAAGAAAAACGGACTTTTGTACAACTGGTACGACACGAGGACGCTTTGCATACTGTCCGACTTTGTTTCAACTGTCGACTGCGGCAATTATTTATGCTGTCTTATCGCGCTGAAACAGGCGCTTTCCGAATACCGGGACAAGGACGAAAGGCTTTCCGAACTCATAAGCAAGACCGACGATCTGATCGCCGAATGCGACCTTTCGCATCTTTACGACGGCGGCTCCGGGCTGTTTTACATCGGCGACGGCGGCGGCGCGGACAACAAATACGATCTTCTGATATCAGAAATGCATACGACGGATATCGCCGCCGTATCGTTCGGCTACGCGCCGGCGGAGCATATCGGAAAGCTCGCGAGACCCGTCGCCTCCGGCAAAAGCGGCCGCGGCGTGCTTTCGTGGAGCGGCACGTCGTTCGAGTACTTCATGCCCGCGCTTTTTCTGCCCGCGCCCGACGGCTCGATATACAGATACGCATTAAGATACGCCGCGAAGGAGCAGAAAAGGGACTCGGTAAAATACGGCGGTCATACGCTTTACGGAAAAAGCGAATCGTGCTTTTTCGCCTTCGACGCGGATATGAATTATCAGTACAAGGCGCACGGCTGTAATTCGCTTTCGCTCTGTCCCGACAAGAACGAGCGCGTTATAAGCCCTTATTCTCTGTTTCTTATGGAAAATTATGACGGCGGCTTTGAAAAAACGCTTAAAGCGCTCAAAAAGCTCGGCTGTTACGGCAAATACGGCTTTTACGAGGCGCTCGACCTTACGAGGCGCCGTGTCGGGGACGGCGCGGCTGTAATAAAATGCTATATGGCGCACCACATAGGCATGAGCGTTGTCGCCGCGGCGAACGGACTTCTTGGAGGGATATTCGTAAAGCGGTTCTGCCGCGACGTGCGTATAAGCTCCGCTTTGCCTCTGCTTTATGAAAAATTCCCCGCCTCGCGCCCGGTATCTTTCAAAAGCAAGGGCGAAAAGGAGACGGAAAGGACGGCGCCCGACCGCGCGGAGGCGGACTGCGCGGCGATAACGAACACGGTCATGACGGCGATATCCGACAGATACGGCGCGGGGCTTTATTACAAGGGAAAGTGCGTATGCCCTGTGTTATCGGGCGGTCTTTCGCTTTTCTGCCGTCCGTCAAAGCCTTTTGATCTTATGAAATATCCCTCGTTTGAAGAAAACGAAATACTGTATTCGCACAAAGATTATCGGGCGGAGCTGTCGGTCTGCGCCGGATATAATGCCGCGCGGCTCAAAGTCTTCTGTCCCGGCGGCTCCGCTTTATGCTTTACGCCGGTCTTGAACGGTATGACCGCGTACAGGCGGCACACGGCTTATAACGGTATATTCACCGTCTGCGAGGAATCCGACGGTATAATACGCTTTATAAACCGCGGTAAAGGCGGCTTCTGCATAAGCGTCGCCGCTTATTCGGGAAAAAGAGTTCCGCTGAAATACAGATGCAGGGCGGACGAGCTTTACGGCAAGGAGCCCTTCGGAATAAACGGCGGCGGTACGCCCGGCGCCTGCGTTTATCCGCGGCTTTACGCGGAGACCGACCGGGACGAGGTCTGCTTTTATATCGCCGCCGGCGACGACAGAGCCGACGCCGACCGCGCGCTTGTCTTATCGGCAAAGGATTTTATAAAAGCGGAGCCGCCGTTTCCGGGTTACGAAAACGGGCGGTTCTGCAAAATCCTCGGCTGTATTTTAAGGCCGTCGCCGAAGCTCTCCTCGCGGACGGAGCCGGGTCCCGGCAGAGCCGCGCTTTATAAGCACGGTATATCAGGCGACAAGCCGGTGATACTGCTCGACTGCCGCGGCGCGGACGGCGTGGCGCAGATACGCTCCGTTTTCCCGGCTTACGCGCAGACGGCTGTCAGGCTTCTGACGGCGCAGATAAAAGCCGATACGGTCGTTTTGTACGATGACGACGACGGTTATTACAACAAAAAACGCGCGGAGCTTTACAGAATGGCGGGGTCGCTCGGGCTTTCCGCGCTTATAGGCGAATGCGTTTTCATAATCGCGGACGACGGCGCGATCGGCTCCGTTTTATCGGATATTTCCGTTTACACCGTTTCATCAGCCGACAAAAGCGGCTCCGTTCCCCGCGCTCCTCACGAGGAGCGGTACGGAGTGCGCCGCCTGTCGAGCGGAAAAGCGCCGTATTTTGAGGACGGCTGCGCGGCTGTGCCGGTCGGTCTTTCGTATAATCCGATGTGCTTTATTTACGCAAACCCGAATTTCGGAACGCTCGTTACGGACAGGAACTGCGGTCACACCTGGTACAAAAACAGCCGTATGATAAGCCTCACCGCGCACGACACGACGCCCGGCGGCGATACGGAAAGGCTCGTTTTGGATATCGACGGCAAAAAATACGAGCTGTTTTCGCACAGCGGCGAATGCCGGTTTTATCCGTCGTACGGTCTGTGGCGCGGCGAGATCGGAGGCGTATTCTACACCGTAAAGGTGTGCGTGGACGCGAAAATGCCGTACAAGGTAATAACCGTCGATTACAACGGCGGCGGCAGTCTTGCCTTTTCAGCTTTACCCGTGCTCGGCGAGACTTACGTCAACGGCTCCCTGCGCTGCGCCGTGAATCCCGATACCGTGATAATCACGAACACGTATGAAAGCCCCGGCGCGTCGCTTTTCGTGTATTGCAGGGACGGTGTGGCTGAATTCGACGGAAAGACCGTTAAAATGAAATGCCGCCACGAAAAAAAGACCGTTTTCATAACCGGCGCGGTAAGCTCGCACACGGCGCTTGAATACTTTGTGAGAAGCGGAGGCGGCGCCGCCGAAAGATACGCGAAAAGAGTAAACGAATATCTTTCGCCGCTCAGGCTTTTCAGCACGGACGGCGCGCTCGATTCGTTTTTCAACCTTTACAGCCGTTATCAGGCGCTTTTCTGCCGCGTTTTCGCGCGCTGCGGTCCGTCGCAGGACGGCGGGGCTTTCGGCTTCCGCGATCAGCTTCAGGACTGCCTGTGCGCCGTTTACGGAGATCCTTTGACCGTCAAAGCCCATATACTGCGCTGCGCCGCGCATCAGTATGAGGAGGGCGACGTTATGCACTGGTTCCACCCCGTGACAAATACCGGCGTCCGAACGCGCGTGTCGGACGATATGCTGTGGCTTCCCTTCGCCGTGTATAAATATATCGCGCTGACGGGCGACAAAAAGATACTCGATATCAAAATACGTTATCTTAAATCCGCGCAGCTCGACGAAAACGAGACCGACAGATACGAAAAAGCCGTACCGTCGGACAAAAAAGAGACGCTTATGCATCACCTTATAAACGCCGCGAGCCGCGTCCGCACGGGTGCGCACGGACTTTGCCTTATGGGCGGCGGCGACTGGAACGACGGAATGAACGAGGCGGGTATAAACGGCAGGGGCGAAAGCGTGTGGCTCACCCTTTTTGCCGCGGAGGTTTTCAGAAGGCTCGGCGCGCTCTGCTCTCTTTGCGGTATAAACGGCGAGGTTTTCCCGAAGAAGGCGGAGGAGCTTTTGTCAGCCGTCGAAAAGCACGGCTTCGACGGAGATCATTATATCAGAGGATATACCGACGGCGGCGAGCCGTTCGGCGCGGCCGGCTGTAATGCGTGCGAGCTCGATATACTTCCGCAGGCCTTCGCCGCTCTGCTCGGTCTCGATCCCGTCCGCGTCGGAAACGCGCTCGATAAGGTATACGATAAACTGTTTGATAAAAAGAACGGGATTATCAGGCTGTTTACGCCGCCGTTCGACGGTCAGCGCGGCATCGGCTATATAACCTCATACCCGCCCGGCGTGCGCGAAAACGGCGGTCAGTACACTCACGGCGCGATATGGGGCGTTATGGGTATGTTCAAAGCCGGCATGCCGCACAAGGGTTACGAGATGCTCAAAGCGCTGAATCCCGAAAACCGCTGTAAGGACCTTTATTCGTTTATGAAATACGGCAGGGAGCCTTACGCGCTGTGCGGCGACGTTTACACCGCGGACGGCGTTTACGGCAGAGGCGGCTGGTCCTGGTATACGGGCGCCGCGGGATGGTATTTCACCGCCGCGCTCGAATATCTGCTCGGTTACAGAGAGCACGACGGAGGATTTGAGATATCTCCCGCGTTCTGCTCCGAATTCAGCCGCTTTACGCTTACGGTAAAACGGCACGGAACGGAATACACGGTAAACGCCGAAAACGCGGAAAAGGAAACGGTGCTCGACGGAAAAGTGACCGGAAAAACGTTTTTTGTATTCGACAAAGGCACGCACACACTTGACATCGGCCGAAAAAGATGTTAAAATAAGAAAAAAAGCCGGGAGGCCGTGATATGTCAGAAGAATACAGACCCGAGATCAGCGTTATTTTGAACGCAAAGGACAACAGATATTATTTTACCGACGCCGATAACGGAGCCGTGAGCGCCGCGCCCG
>CACZVC010000027.1 GCA_902784545.1 uncultured Ruminococcus sp.
CACAGGGTCCCCGAAACGAGCTTGCCGAGTTTTGGGGAAAGGGGCAATGCCTCGATTTCACTTATCATACGATTTTGCGTTTGAATATAGGCTGTTCGGCTGCGGTAATAATGTGCTCTAATCAATTCCGTTATCAATATTCGCACCAGAAAAAGTCCGACGCGCAAGCGCCGGACTTTTTCAACTGAATCCGTCCCGGCGGACGGGATAGATCCACCTTCGAAGGATGAAATCGCCGCGCGATTTCACTTATATTCCTTTCGGCGGACTTTATTCCGCCAGACCGGCGGCAAACTTACCTGCGCGTTTTAAATCGTCTTCCGACGGAAGCCCTTTGTTGATGAAGATCCAGGAAGCCGCGCAATGGAACTCTTTTTCGCTCACAGCGATACCGAGCGCGTCGGCCGTCTTTTTGACGGAGCCTAACGTGGACGCACCGGAAGCGGAGGTGTTCATATTGACGATCTCGCCTATTTTATCCTTGTTCCGCTCAAGGAAGCGCGATACCTCTTTGTCGATATTCGCGGCGTACATGGCGTTGATCAGAAACAGTCTGTCCGCCTTTTCCGTAAGATCGGCGGAAACGTCAAGCGCCTCGATCCCAAGCGCCGCCGACACCGCGTTGGCGAGTTTTTTTGTGTTGCCTTTTTTGGATTTTGTAAAATACCTGACAGCGATTTTCATAATCTCTCCTCTGTTTATTTAATTATTATTTTATAAATTCCTTTGCCGCGTGCGTTGATACGTCGATTTGGTCAACGCGCCGCTTTTTTTATTATCTGACCGCCGTTCTTACTCGCATCTGAAGGAGGCGGTATACACGGCGTTTTTTGCGTCAAAGCCCGGATCGGATATCTCAAATTCCGTCTTTATCCCGAGCTCGTTCACCGCAAGCTCGAAATGGCAAAGAGCGATGCCCATATCTATCTTTTGAATATCCCATACGCCGTTATCGTAACCTCCGCTTCTCTTTTCATAAAAGTGGACTTTGTTTCCGGAGAGGACCGCGCGCCACGGCTGTTTGTTCACGGCTGACGGGGCGAGGCGTACCGCTTCAAAAACGCGGGCAAGCGCCCCGGCGGCGTCCGCCGTCAAAGGCTTGTCAAACGAGCCGTCAAAAAACAAATCACCGAAAGCGAGCCTTCCGTCCGCTTTGATCCCCTTTCGCATCAGGCTCTCGCGCACAGACATCTTTTTCGCCGGATAACCGAGCGGACTTACGCAGGGCATGACCTCTCCGTCAGATAACGCCATCGCCTTTTCAAACGCGTCACGCTTCATCGTTCCGGCGATCCAGGTGGCACCGACGCCGAGCCCTTCCGCAAACAGAACGACCTTTTCAAACGTAAAACCGAAAGCCTCCTCCGCGTGCGGAACGCGGTGCATTTTTCCGGCGATATACGTATCGGTCCCTACGATGACCGGGCTTGATAATCCGTATTCCTTTGAGTCGAGTATTCTCCACTCTATCGGTATACCGTACGGATTCCCCGCTTGTTTTGCAAACTCAATGATTTTCTGCGCGTCGTCGCGCCGAAGCGCGGTCCCGTCGAAGGTGCGGACGCTCCTTCTGCTTTTTATTGTATCGAGTACGTTCATACGCCTCTCCTTTCGGAAAAAACTTTGTTATATTCGCTTCATCCTTCGACCTGTTCAGCTCCGCCTCCGTCGTATTCCTCGCCCGTCGCCCAATGTGCGAGCCGGTGCAGGATCGGCCAGAGCTCTCGTCCTCGATCCGTAAGGGAATACTCTACTCTCGGCGGTATCTCCTCATACTGCCGGCGCGTTATTACGCCGTCCGCTTCAAGCTCTTTAAGAGAAGAAGAAAGCATAGCGTTCGTCACGCCCGAGGTTTTCCGTACAAGATCGTTGTAACGCTGAGTGCCGTCCACGTATAGAGTGCAGACGATCCGCATTTTCCACTTACCGCCGATAACCGCGAGCGCTCTGCCGATGGGACACGGAGAAACGCAGGGGCATAAGCCGGCGCAGGCGGCAGTATCTGTGTTCCTGTTCATTTTCAGCTCCTTGTCAATTGAAAGAAAATACGTCTTTTCGATGTGTATTATATCACATATTTTTTTCATAGTCAATATGATTTTCATACTTATGCGGAAAGTTTACATTTTCATTTTCAAAAACGATGAGAGGCAATCTGTATAAAGCCCGGTTTTTGTATTGACAAAACGAATAATATATGTTAGAATATATCATAAGTTATGAACGGAGGAGCATTGTATGAAAAAGATATTTCCGCTTATACTGGCGATACTTACCGTCGCTTCCGCGTTCACGGGAGGCGCGGCGTCAGCCGCGGCGGTATGCGACGTGAACGGCGACGGAGCCGTCAACAACAAAGACGTCGTACTGCTTTTCCGTTACGTAAGCGGCGGCGAAGCCGACGTTGTTTACGACAACTGCGATATAAACGACGACGGATATATAAACAACAAGGACGTTGCCGCCCTGCTCAAGGTCGTGAGCGGCGGTCAGACGGAGCCCGCCGATGAGTTCTCAGAGGGCTGGGAGCAGACGATAAAAACGGCGAACTCTCTGGCGAACGGCGTGACCGGCAAATTTGAAAACAGCTCGCGCGCCAGATTCGGCATTTACAACAAAAACGTATCGATCATATATGATCTTACGTCTCGCGGCGGCAAAAAGATCGTCAGCGTCAGCAGCGCGGCGGGAAAGCCGTATATAACGAACGAGGAAACGTATATAACAAATCAGAGCGGAACGTATTATACGAAAAATTCCTCCGACAACGGCAGGATGAACAGCGGGCGTATCGGTTATTACTATTACGATTTCCACATAAGAGATCAGAAATTCGCGTCAGCCGCCGGATCGTCGTCTCCCCTGCCCCTTGCGTTTGAGCATACGTTCCACACTTATTCAGACAAGCTGCACGAGGAATTCCGCGCCGTTGCGACCGGCGCGTATACCGGCGGCGGCAGCTTTGAGACAAGGATAGTCATCCCCGCCGACACAGTAAACAAAGCGGAATTCAAAAACGCGGACGGAGTGTCGGCAGAGCCTGATGATTTCGATTTTTCAAGCGCCGAATACGCCGCGTTCGACATCAAAGACGCCGGCGTTTACGGCATCATAATGCCGCGCATGGCGGGAGCCGGGTATATAAACGTCACCCTTACCGACGGAAATTACGTTATAATCCGCGGGACAGGTATAAACGATCTGACCGAAGGCGGACAGGTGCGTTTCAGCCACAGGGTCTACACCTCACCGTCACACAGATTCGACGGCATAAGAGACGAGGCGTATATCGAAAGGAATCCGCTTACGGACATAACGGCGGACAAGACCGACGACGCGGTGTACGAGGGCTACGACGCGGCAGCCGGATGTTACAGATTCTCCGTCAAATCTATGGAATTCCAAACGGCGTATCAGACGTACCCGAACAAGCATTTCAATATAAAAACGCGCATAAGCGGCGACGGCAAATATGACAGAACGATATATATTATGACCGCCGAGAACGCGAAAACGCGGCACGGCAGGATAGAATGCGCGGCGATCCTCGACGAAAACAACGTAATGCTGCCGATACCGCTCGAGGTGGGAAAGAATTTCGACGGTGAAAACGAGGAGCCTGTGTATCACCCTGAAAAAGGCTCCGGCGCCGCCGCCTACGGCGAGGTCTTTACGCCGCTGACCGTCGGCAAAAACGAGACGAAGTCTTATACTATGCTCCATTTATATCAGAACTGGGGCAATTATCCGTTAAAACAGCTTTCCTTCATCACTTTCCACATACCGTATTATCATCTTTCGGTCGGCGTGACGGAGACGAACTGCATAGCTCCGTATTTCGTTTACGGCAAGGACGGCTGGACGCTTCCCGATTTCCGCGCCAATTCCGCTCCTCTCTGGAACAACGGCACCGGAACTCAGCACAACAGCGTGGGACGGCTTTATTTCTTACAGTACAGGGATTCGTCGAACAGATCGTATAAATCGGAATCGCAGAGCGCGGATATAGCGTCGTCCGGTCCCGTATACGCGGATATCACGATGGATTATTTATCCGACGACGGGAAAATAAAGGCGACGTACCGCCACGTCGAGACGGCGCAGACGGATGAAAACAGAACGTATTACCATATAAGGCTCGAGGTGACAGACGACGTTACGATAAACAGATTCAGGGAGAATTTCTCGTTCTTCACCTTTGACAGCAGATATTACAAATTCGCAAAGGTCGGATATCTCGACGAGAACAACGAGCCGCAGATAAAGGACGTTTCGGGCGGCTTCCTGTCGTCGGCAAAATATTATACGTTGGGCGACGAGTACCCGTATTTCGATTATTTCAAGGGGACGAACAAAAACCCGATAGAAAACGACCCGAACAACGGCGAATTCGACACCGTAAACTTCGGTTTGATAGTCAAAAACAGCGATATTACGATAGGCGGAGAAAAATATACCGGCAGATTCGTTTTCTCGGACAAATACGCGTACGCGTTAAGCAGTCCTTACGGATATATGAACACCGGCTCGCTTTCGCTCGACATTAGCGGCACGGTAACGCTGAAAAAGGGCGATATAATGGAGCTTGACGTCATACTTCTTCCGTGGGGCTGTTATAACAACGAAAACGACGACAACGTAAGAAACGTAAGATATGACAGCTGCATCGACCCTTACGGATTGACCGTTATCGAGGGCGAGGCTTTGGAGGACGGATATATACCGTCCGTCCGCGCGAAAGACAACGAGGCGCGGTTCAAGATCTCGGGCGGCGACGGAACGGCGGCGGTCAGAGTTTACGGCTTTACGGATTATAAAACGCCGACGGTCACGTTCAAAGCCGACGGAAAGGATACCGGCATCAAGCTGTCCGGCGTAAACGGTTACGACGGATATCAGGTATATTACGACGGGGACGGAACGTATTCGTTTTCATTCAATGTCGCGATGGACAAAGCCGACGAATATGAAATATTCATTAAGCAATAAATTTTTAAAAAACAGCCAAAAAACGCTTGACTTATATAATATTATTTGGTATAATATTACAAACATTAAGAAAGGCATAGCATAATGAAGAAAAAAATCACTAACAAGATTTTGTGGATATTTGCCGTCGGTCAGTTCGGCTGGAGCCTTTTATCGGGTATAATCTCCACATGGCTCGTACACCTTTACACGGGCAACACCGAGGCGGGCAGTACGAACGGAATTTTCAGCAGTCTCATAACGCAGCACCCCATTCTGGCAAGCATAACACTTTTCGGAGTCATAACCGCTGTCGGACGTATATTCGACGCGGTAACTGACCCGCTTATAGCGAGCTGGTCCGACAGGAGCAATTATAAAGGCGGCCGCCGTATACCGTTTATGAAGGTAATAGCGATACCGTTCGCGCTCGTCACGGTCGGCGTGTTCGTTCTTCCGGTAACGCCGTCTGTCGTCGCAAACGACGCCATCATATTCACGCTTCTTATGCTGTTCTATCTGTTTATGACGATATACTGCACGCCGTACAACGCTTTGATAGCGGAGCTCGGCGACACGCAGAAGCACAGAATAAACGTATCGACCTACATTTCGTTCACATACATAGCCGGCTTTTCGATAGCCACGTTTATGCCGAACCTCGCGGGTATGCTCGAAGGCGCGGTCGGTCAGCAGGCGTCTATCCGCTTTGCTATCGGCATTTTGTCCGCCGTCGCCGCCGTCGCGATGCTTGTACCGGCGTTGTTTATAAAGGAACGCGAATATATCGACAGCAAGCCCGTCAAGACACCGGCGTTCAAGTCGCTTTTAAAGACGTTCAAGGACGGACAGTTCCGCCGCTTCGTCTACTCCGACGTTATTTACTTCTTTGCCGTAACGCTTTTCCAGACGGGTCTGGCGGACTTTGAAACGAACCTTATGGGAATATCCTCAGACAAGACGTTTCTGCTCACGGTGCTTATGACGGTCGTCAGCCTTTCGCTTTACCCCGTCGTCAACCGTCTGGCGCCGAAGCTCGGCAAAAAGAACATTATAATAACCGGATTTTTCAGCTACTCCGTCGTGTTCCTGCTCACCGCGGTATCGTCGCCCGTTACGGTCGGCTCGGTACATATTTTCGGTATACTCGTCGCCGTGCTCGCCGGCATCCCGATGGCGATACTCGGCATACTGCCGCAGGCGTGCGTCGCCGACGTGTCGGAGCTGAACACGCTTAAAACCGGCGAGGACCGCTCGGGAATGTTCTTCGCCGCGCGTACCTTCGCGATGAAAATGGGTCAGGCGCTGTCGATGCTCATTTACACGTCCGTGACCGCGAAAAGGCTCGCCGAATCGGGCGAGGAGGTCGTTACCGCGGGACAGTACCGCACCGTAGCGTTCATAGCTACCGGCGCCTGCGTGATCGGAGCCGTTCTCTTCTTCCTCTACAAGGAGAAAAAGATACTCGGAACGATAAACGAGCTGAGAGAGGAAATGATAAGAGAATCGCAGTCCGCGGAATAAAATCGCATAACAAAAAAGCGGTCAGCCGGGACGCCTGCGATAAAGCGGGTGTCCCGATTTTTTTACTTTTATCTTATCTGTGTCGTTTTAAGCAAAACTAACGCAAAAGCGCTTTTGACAACCTGCGGTCATCAAAAGCGCTATGTACTCGGTTAGGCGTGGATTGCTTTCCGCTTTATATTGTATTCGTTTGAATATAGCGAAACTATAAAAAATAAACTTGCGGTTAAATACAGGTTTCCTGATGATCCCTTTACAATCCTCATTTTCGTGCTATAATTTAATCAGAAACAGGCGCCGTTTCAATAATATTTATCGGAGGATATTATGAAAATCACAATAGGAACAAACATCAAACGTTTGCGATCCGAAAAGGGTGTTACGCAGGAGCAGCTCGCAGAGGCGATGAACGTCACCTGTGCTGCGGTCAGCAAGTGGGAGAGAAACGAAACCTATCCCGACATCACTTTGCTCCAACCGCTTGCATTCTATTTCGGTATTACACTTGACGAGCTTATGGGTTACGACAAAGAAAAGGTGAACGAAGAAATAGAAAACGCCATAAAGGAATACCGCAAAAATTATGACAGCCGGATAATCGCGAAAGCTTATAAAGACTACCCGAACGACTATCGGATAATGTACTTTTACATGTGGTCGCTCGGAGTAGACGACGCGGAACCGGATCTGCAGACCGCGCGTGAACGCAAAAACGAGATCGAACCGATTTGCGATAAGATAATTGAGGGTTGTAACGATGTTCAGCTTTGCCTCGGCGCGTGGAAAATGAAAGCGATTCTACTTCACGCGGAAGGCAAAACCGACGAAGCGCTGAAGATCCACAGCGAGAAATTCGGCGGTTGGTATTTCTCATCGGGACAGATGAACGAACAACTTTTTATAAAAGACAGAGCTGAGTTTTTGTATTGGGCAAAACGCAATATGTATGAGCTTACCGAATTCGCCGCAGATAAACTCGTAAAGTCGTATTTCTATGATTCAGAGATTTCGTATGAAACAATGGTGAAAAAGGTTGAAAATATTGCAGATGGTGTATACCGGCTCGGCTGCGAGCTTGAAGATGCGTATCTTGTCGAACAGGCTTACGTCGCTTTCGGAAGACTTCGAAATGACCTGATTGCCCGGGAGTTTCGCGGTGGAAAAGAAGAAGATATTATCAGGATCACCGACAAGTATCTTTCAGCCGTCTCAAAATTGCAGGAGATGTCAAAAACAGACAAACCGCTGCTCGATGCGTGCGTAAAAAGTCACGGCGTGGACGATCTTCTTTCTTACTGCGCGAACAGCGCGTTATCGTGGAAGAATCCACGGAACGTAAAACTGCTTGAAAATGACATGTACAAAGCGACGATCGAAAAATACAAAAAAAGTTGAATTTATATCGAGGCGGGGATTTCTCCCCACCTGCGTTATACTGTTAAATTAATGAATGATACTTTTGCTTGAAACACGTATAACGACCGCGAGGGACACCTGCTCTATGGCAAGTGTCCCCCGACCGCTTTTTTTGTTGTACCGTTTATTCAAGTATATTCGTCGTTATGTAGTCGACGCCCCAGTCGACAAAACGCCCGCCGTTTTCTGTATCGTCGACGGTCCAGACGTTTACCTCTTTGCCGAGCGCTTTCATTTCGTCGAACGCCTCCCGCGTAAGATCGGGCCAGCGTATATCTATATCGAGACCGTATTCAACTACAAAATCCCTTATCTCATCCGTCCAAACGCCGAACAAAAACTGCGCCTTCTGATCCGGCAGATATTCGCGGAGATAAATCAGATCCTGTTTGTGGAACGATATGAACACCGTGTTTTCGAGATGTCCCAAATCGCGTATTATATCTATGATCTCTCCGATATGCTCTTTTTCAAACGGCGTTTTAAGCTCGAGAACGGAGACCTTTCCGTAATCGCGGCAGATCTTTATATAATCCTTAAGCGTCGGTATGCGTATATCGGCGCGGTCGGTCGCGCCGTCCACGTCCATGAGTCTTATCGACTGCAGCTGTTCAAGAGTCGACGATTCAACGTCCATATCGACGCCGGAAACGCCTTTCGTATTGCTGTCGTGTATGCAGACGTATTTTCCGTCAGCCGTTCTGTGTACGTCCGTTTCTATGCCGTAATATTTTTCGCGGTTGCCGGCGGCGATGAACGCCTGATTCGAGTTGCCTCTTTCAAGCCCGAAAAGCCCCTGATGCGCTACCATTTTTGTATTTTTGCTGTTGATCTTTGTTGTTCTTCTGTCCATTTTACCGTCTCCTTTATGCGTTGCCTGATAAGTATTATCCGGTCATCTTTCCGTTTTGCCGGTTTCCTTTATCCCGTCCGGAATATCGACACGCGGGGGTTCAAAATGCATCATCGTGTTTCTTACGGGTCTTGTCGCGGCGGGCGGTACGGCTATTTTATCGACCATGTCGCGGCGGGCGAATACGGAAAGCGGCATTTCCGCGTCGCATACCATCTCATACCCGGAGAGCATATCCGGCTCCACTTTAAGCTCGTTATACATACCGATACCGTGTACCGTGAGATCCTCGCTGCTTATAAACACGTTTTCGGGATTGGATCTGTACGCGAGAACGTGGAATTTCGCTTTGTCGAGCACCGTGCCGTCGTACATGAAGCTGATCTCGTTTTTGAATATCCTCAGAGCGCTTTTGCTTTTGCCGTCCATGCTCCACTGTACCCAGTCGCCCTGCAAGCGGTCAAGATACTTGTCGTCGAGCACGAGCAGATTGTAAAACGGATCGTGGTCGACCTTGTGCAGATCGTAGCTGCTGTCGCCCATTATCGTATAATGCGTGTCCATATGTATTATGCCGTTCTCGTAATAAAGCCCGGTTATGTACCACATAGGCTCGCCTTTATACGTGCTTGCAAGCGTCGTTTCGCCTATTATAAGCTCCGTCTTCTCTCCGCGCTCGAGCTTTCTTTTGTCGTATTTTATCGTCGTTTCAAACGTGACGCGCTTCGACGCGTCGCGCAGGACGAACTTTTTGCCGCGGATCTCAAAATAATAGTGATAGCCTTCCTCCCAGTAGCCGTTGAGTTTATCAGAATAAAACATAACGAACTCCTTTTTTATTTATTTGCGGATTTGCGTTTTACGAGAATTATTATTACTGCGGCAATAATCAACAGCGCCGCGATTATAACGATGACCGGCACGATCTTGCTGTTTTTATCTGCCGTATGACTTACTTCATCAGTCGTCTGACTTTCCGTATCCGTCGTCTGACTTACTTCATCAGTCGTCTGACTATCTGCATTCTCCGTCTGACTTTCTTCGTCCGTCGTCTGCGCTCCGCCTTTCAGAACAAACTCAGTTTCAAGACCGAACTCGCCTTTGCCGTAGTCGTAAACGGCGGTCAGCTTATGCGCGCCGTTTGTCAGAGTATCTGTTTGCAGAAGATTTATTCTGCCGCCGTCGCCGCTTACGCCGTATCCGTCAGCGCTTACTTCACTTCCGTCGATAAGCAGGCGCACGAGCTTGTCGGCGCGCGCGGTCGAATAAAATTCACCCTCTTCGTTTTCCGCGCCGATGCTGTATGTGTATTCAAGCCCGAAGCTGCGGTCGTACATCGTTTCTTTTGTGTATGACGCTTTGCCGTCCTTAACCTCGATCTTCGGTATTATCACGGGCGTTTTGCCTGTCGGCTGATTTTCGTCAAACACGGTCTCGACCGCCGCCCTGACGTTCGCGTTATAAGCGCCGACCGCGGAGTTGTCGCCCTTTGACGTCGGATCGGTGTCAAGTCCGGAGCCCATATACGCGAGCAGTATCGCGTCCGCTCCGGTAAATCTTGCGCTGTCATACGGGAGGTTGTCGCTTATAAGTATGAATTTGCCGCCCGCCGCGTGCGTATCGTCCATTATCGTTTTGATGCCGGAATACTGAATATTCGTTTCATGCAAACCGGACAGACCGAAGTTTTTGGAAAGCGCCGCGACCGCGTCGGCGTTCTTTACCGCTTCTTTTACTTTATCGGTATAGCGCAGGGCTGTTTCCGGCGACGTTTCGTAATAGTAATCTATCGTTATGACGGTTTTCGCGGAGTCAGCCGAGCCTTTCGTTTCGCCCGTTATGAGGTTTTCAACGTACGCTCCGCCGTCTATCGCGCCGCACTCCATAAGATGTATGACTGCGCTCATAAGCGCGACGCCGTCCGTATTGTTTCTGCCGAGCAGAACTATGTTTCTGCCGTAACCGCGCAGGGGCAGGGCGTTTCCTTCGTTCTTTACAAGCGTTATCGCCTGCCGGGCGATCTCCGATTCCGTTTTGTGATTTTCCGCGGAACCGACGACGTTTTTGGCGTTGCCGACCGTTTTTTCCACCGTCGCGCCTGTCACGTCGGTATCAAATACGCCGTATTTGATTTTTAAATTCAGTATCCTCGTTACGCTCTCGTTTATTCTGTCGGCGCTTATTTCTCCGTTTTCGACCTTTTTGCAAAGCTCCGCGATATACGCGTCGTAAAATTCGGCTTTTGCGGCGCTGTCAAGGTCTGTCGGGATAAGCAGTATATCGACGCCCGCGTTTATGACTTCCTTTGCGATATTAACGCGGTTTTCAACGGAGCCTGCGGCGCCCGCTACGAGTCCTCCGCTTTCGATAGCGCCCATTTCAAGCGCGTCCGTGACTACAACGCCGTCAAAACCGAGGTCGCCTCTCAATATCTCCTGTATCATTCTGTAAGACATCGTGGCGGGATAGCAGCCCTCCGTTCCGTCCGCGAATTTTACCGGATCGCAGACAGCGGGATATGTGATGTGCGCCGTCATTATCATATCGGCGCCGCTTTCCACGGCTTTTTTGAACGGAACAAGCTCCGTCTTTTTCAGCTCTTCGTAGGTTTTGTTGACGCTCGGCGTGCCTATGTGACTGTCCGTAACGGTATCGCCGTGACCGGGAAAATGCTTGTACGTGCCTATTACGTTATGCTCCGAAAGCCCTTTCGTGTACGATACGGCGAGCTTTGCAACGGTATCGGGATCGTCCGAGAAAGCGCGCGTGCCGATCACGGGATTTTCCGGGTTGTTGTTTACGTCCGCGTCCGGCGCGAAATTCACGTTGAAGCCCACCGCCGCAAGCTCCGAGCCTATCACGCTGCCGGTTTTATAAGCGTTTTCCTCCGCTTTGTCGGCGGTCGCGCCTATCGCCATATTGCCCGTCATTCTCGTTCCGCTCGTCAGACGGAGGACTATTCCGCCCTCCTCGTCCACCGGCGTGAGATACGGTATCATAACTGTCGATTTATTGTCCCTTTCGGCATTGTTTTTCTGAAGATCGGAAAGAAGCCTTACGACCTGCTCCGTTCCCGTGATATTCTGACCGAAAAGTATCACGCCGCCGTACTGATGCTTTCTCAAAGCCGCGGCGAGCTCCGGCGCTTCCGACAGAACCGTAAGATTGGCTTTTTTGCCGTCGCTTCCGGTCCACGTGCGTATCGCGGGTATGATCATCTGCGATATTTTTTCATCAAGCGTCATATTTCTGACGATTGTCTCCGCGCTGATCCTTGACGAAGCGGCGGCGGGAAACTGCATTACCGCGGAAATCATAACGACCGCCGTTATAACGGCGATGATTCTGATTTTCATGTCTTTGCTCCTTCTATGATGCGAATATCAATAGAATGTTGAAACCGGATCTTCGGGAGGCGTTTCGGGCGTGATGTCGACGAGCCTAAGCACCGGTCCCTTCCTGCCGTATACGCGGCAGGGCTTTACCGTCACGTCGGCGGTTATCCTGTACCATTTTTCGGTCTCCACCTTATCGCCGCCGTCCTCGCAGAAAACGCCGCTGTATTTGATATCCTCGACGCAGCAGGTCATTACGGGCCGTCCGATTATGAAGCCGCCGGACGGAAGGGCTCTGTATTTGTTCACAAGACCGAGAAACGATACGCTCTTTTTATCGTACTGCGCCGTATTCTCCGCCATATCGCGGTAAAACAGCGCGAAATCGCGGTCTTCGATCTTTATATGCGGCGCGTTGACGTCGAACGGGAGCGGATCCTCTATATCGTCGTACGCCGCCTGACCGTTCGTTTTTTCATAGAATATCTCGGCTCTGCGCGACACGCCGCGGACCAGCTTGTGAAGCTTGTTTATATCCTCGTCCGGCTCGCAGCGGTTGAATACGACAAGGTCTGCGTTCGTGAATTTATCAACGACGAGATTGCGCATATTGGCGTTATAAACGTCTATCTGCGACGCGTCGTTGAAGCACATTTCCTGACAGATGAACCAGCCTTCCGGCAGGGCGGAAACGAGCTCCTGTATAAGCCACATACCGTTGTATTCGACCATAACGCGCGTGGCTTTGTATTTGCTCCGAAGGGCTTCGAGCTTATCCGGGTTGAGCTTCTTTTTGTCGTCGATGACCTCGATATATATCTCCTTCGAGGCGAACGGCGGTTCAAGCTCCTCCTCGCCCTCCTCGCATAAGATCACGAGGGTCTTGTCGCGCTTGTTGTCGAAAAAGCTTTTGTCGCAAAGCGTTTCTCTTAAAAATTTCGTTTTTCCGGCTTCAAGAAAGCCGGTGAAAAGATATACCGGTATATCCATTATATCACCTTATCAGCCGCGTGAAAACAGCGCGGCAAGTCCTTTTTTATCAAGTCCCGTGCCTATGACGCAAAGCTTGCCGGTCACGTCGGCGGCGCCGGTGCGTATCTCTTTTTCGCCGGGAACGTAGTCGAAATGGATCCATTCTCCGTCTTTGCCCTCGATTATGCCCTTGGCGCGCAGTATCATACCGTAACGCCCGGTCATAAGCTCGTCGAGGCAGTCCTCTATATCCGTCTGTGTGAATTTATCCGACGTTTCGACGCCCCAGCTCGTAAAGACCTCGTCCGCGTCATGGTCGTGGTCGTGATGGTGATGGTGGCATTCGCATTCGGGATCGTCGCATTCCTCATCATCGTCGTGATGATGATGGTGATGATGATGCTCGTGTTCGTCGTCATCGTCATCATCGTCGTGGTGATGGTGGTGATGATGTTCGTGTTCGTCGTCATCGTCATCGTCGTCGTCATGATGATGACATTCGCATTCGGGATCGTCGCATTCCTCGTCATCGTCGTGATGATGGTGGTGATGATGATGCTCGTGTTCGTCGTCATCGTCATCGTCATCGTGGTGATGATGACATTCACATTCGGGATCGTCGCATTCCTCGTCATCGTCGTGGCGGTGATGATGATGGTGGTGATGCTCCTCTTTATGCTTCTGCTCCTCAAGCAGGTGTTTAAGCTCCGCTTCGAGCGTGTTTTTCTTTTCGAGCGTCTCCAGTATCACGGCGCCGTCGAGCTTGTCCCACGGCGTCGTTATGAGTGAGGCGTCCTTGTTGAGCGAACGGATTATCGCAATAACGTCCTTCAGCTTTTCGTCCTTTATGCCGTCCGTGCGGGACAGGATGATCGAAGACGCGAATTCTATCTGATTGCTGTAAAATTCCGCAAAATTCTTCATGTACATTTTACACTTCGCCGCGTCGATGACGGTCGTGAAGGCGTTGAGCTCCAGTCCTTCGACGCCCGCGTCCTGAACGGCGCGTATAACGTCGCTCAGCTTGCCGACGCCCGACGGCTCTATGACTATCCTGTCGGGATCGTACTCGGCTTTCACCTTGCCGAGCGCCTTGCCGAAGTCGCCGACGAGACTGCAGCAGATACAGCCGGAATTCATTTCCGTTATCTGTATGCCGGCTTCTTTGAGAAAGCCGCCGTCGATGCCGATCTTGCCGAACTCGTTTTCTATTACGACGATCATCTCGCCCTTGTAAGCCTCTTTGATGAGCTTTTTTATAAGCGTCGTTTTACCCGCGCCCAAAAAGCCCGAAAATATATCTACCTTTGTGATTTTTGACATAATTGCCTCCGTAATTTGTTATCTTTAAAAATATATCACGTGCGTTTATATAAAACAAGTATCGTTATGTTAAATTTACGTTATTTTTATCAAATTCTATTGATTTTTTACCGCGTTTATTATATAATGGAGATACTGATAACGGAGGTAACGGATATGAGCGAAAAATACACCGTGAAAGACGTCGGCGGATACATAATCGCGATAGAGGAAAAATTCGCAAACGACGCGCGGACGGCAGACGCCGTCATATCATCCTATGAAAAAGCGTCGGAGGATAAGGAGCTGTCCGATATCGAGACGCGTTATTTTGACTTTGTTTACGGTATAAAGCTGTCGCTTTTGAAGGACGTGCGCGATCCCGGCATATTCAGCGACAAAAAGGAAAAAATTGCCTTGTTTTACTGTCCGACGGACAGGCTGACGCCGGACGTATTTTCACAAAAGCACACCGGCGACGAGGACGGCGTTTATAAAAAACTGCCGTATCTTTATCCCGACGGATTCAAGGGACTTACGCATTTTGAAAGGCTCGTGCAAACGTATAAAAGCGGTTGTCCGTGCAGACTGACGGAGGTCACGTCAAATCCGCTGTACGCTCTTTATCACGCGTGCAAAGCGGGATGCGGCGTATACGTTCTGGCGGTACCCGAGAGCGAGATATCGTATCCCGGCTCCGACAAGGCGCTCATGCTCTCCTGCCTGCCCCTTTTATCGTTCGCGCAGAGGCGCGAGCTTTACGGCATTTGCGGCGCCGCGCTGTCGGCAAAGCGTTTCCGCCAGTTGAAGGGCGGCTCGCGCTATCTCGACGACGCGCCGGAGGAGCTTTTCAGGCAGATAACGACGGAAAAGCCGTTTTTCAAGCGTGAAGCCGATCCCGCCGATCTTCTGAGACCGCTTTACGTCGCCGCCGACAGGTCCGACAGGCGCGCGTTCAAGGAGGATATTTATTACGTTATAAGCGGTTTGTGCGAGAGTGAAGCGGAGGCTGAAAGAAAGCTGAAAGCCGACGTCGCCGCTTAATTTTTGCCGGACGACTGTGAAAAGATTTTGAAACAGCTTTCTCTGCTCGGCGTCAACGGCGCCGCTTTGTCATACGATCTTGCAAGCGCCGCGGAATATCTGAAATGAAAGATAGTATGGATGATAAAATAAAAAAACTGAAAGAATTCATATCCGATTCCGACAACGTCGTGTTTTTCGGCGGCGCCGGCGTTTCGACGGAAAGCGGCGTCCCGGATTTCCGGAGCAAGGACGGGCTTTACAATCAGCACGACGTGAGATTTGAAAAATACGAGCCCGAGTATCTTTTGAGCCATACGTGCCTCGAGGAGGAGCCGGAGGTGTTTTTCGAGTTCTACCGGCAAAAGCTCGACACGAGAGGCATCAAACCGAACGCGGCGCATTACGCGCTAGCAGAGCTTGAACGGCGCGGAAAACTCAAAGCCGTGATAACGCAGAACATAGACGGTCTGCATCAGCTCGCGGGGAGCAAAAACGTGTTTGAGATACACGGCACGTGCAAAAGAAACTACTGCTCGCGGTGCGGTAGGATATATCCGGCTGACGCGATATTTTCGTCAAAGGATGCCGTGCCCCGCTGTGAATGCGGCGGCGTTATACGCTGCGACGTTACTCTGTATGAGGAGCAGCTGCCGGAGGAAGCCGTTTCCGGCGCGATAAACGCCGTATACAACGCGGATATGCTTATCATAGGCGGGACCTCGCTTACAGTTTATCCCGCCTCGTCGTACATACGCTTTTTCCGCGGCAGATATCTGGCGGTGATAAACCGTTCTCCGCTCGATCTGCATTTTTCTGCGGTAAAGACGGTACAGATAAACGACTCGATAGGAAAAGTATTATCAGAGGTAATAAAATAACTATCCGGCGGAAACGGTGTTTGATATCCGTTTCCGCCGGCTTTTTTTATTTGAAAAAAATCTCCTCGATCCGGGCGCATATATAGTGATACACGGGCAGATGAAGCTCCTGCACCTTATACGTTTCCGTTTCCGGCACGCGCACGGTCACGCCGCAGATGCGCGAAAGCGCGCTTTCGTTTTTCCCCGTCAGCGCTATCGTTTCAAGTCCGAGAGCGTTCGCGGTTTTTGCGGCAAGCACCGTGTTTTTTGAATTTCCCGAGGTCGATATGCACAAAAGCGTATCGCCTTTTTTTCCGTAGCCGTAAACCGCCTGGGCGTAAACCATATCCGGTTCGGCGTCGTTGCAGTAAGCCGTGAAAAGCGCCGTCTGCGACGAAAGCGATACAGCGGGCAAAGCGCCCTCCAGCTTTTCAGCCTCGCTTTCCGTCAGTCCCGATGCGATCAGCCTTTCCTTCATTTCGGCGCCGACCGGGCGTTTTGATCTGAAGCCCTTCATCAGCTCGCCTACTATGTGGTCGCTGTCGGCGCTGCTTCCGCCGTTGCCGCAGACGAGCAGCTTGCCGCCCCTGCCGAAGCATCCGG
>CACZVC010000028.1 GCA_902784545.1 uncultured Ruminococcus sp.
GACGGTACTAAGCCGGGCGACGTAAACGTATATACCGACGAAGCCGGCAACGCCTACGTCATACAGTGCGTCAAAGCGCCGTATAAGGACACGTCAAAGACGATAAGCGTAAGGCACATCCTGCTCGATTCGACCGCTTACGAAAAAGAAGAGGACGCTTACGCTCAGGCGCAGAAGCTGCTCGAACAGATAAACGGCGCATCGGATAAAAAAGCCGAATTTATAAAGCTCGTCGCCGAGTATTCGACCGATTCCGGCTCCAAATCGACCGGAGGACTTTACGAACGCGTCAGCCCCGGTCAGATGGCCACGGAATTCAACGACTGGTGCTTCGATGAAGAAAGAAAAGAGGGCGATACGGATATAGTAAAGACCTCATACGGCTATCACGTTATGTATTTTGAAGGTCACGGAGAAGAGCTTTGGTATTTTAACTGCGATACGGCTTTAAGAGACGCTGACTTTACCGCTAAAGAACAGGATATTTACGAAACCGTTGTTTTCACTTATAACGAAGAGCTTTTGGATAAAATCGCAAAATAAACAGGTGGTATATGAAAACTGTTAAAGTTATAAATCCCGCGGCGGGACAGGGAAAAGCGGTAAACGAAATATCAAAAGATGAGCTTTACTACGTCAGCAAATCCGTCGGCGATATTGAAAAATACGTTTATAACACGCTTTTGAATGAACCGGAAACGCATTTTATAATCTGCGGCGGCGACGGCTCTATAAATGAAGCCGTGAACGGCATAATGCGCGCCGGAGCCTGCGATTCCGCGGTTCTGTCCGCTGTCGCTTCGGGAACGGGAAACGATTTTCTCAAATACGACGGTAAGCAGCCTGAGCCTGTTAAATGCGATCTGATGAAATACAACGACAGGTATTATCTGAATATCCTGAATATAGGCTTTGACTGTACCGTCGTTGAAAGAACGGAGATTTTGAAAAAAAAGCCGCTTATTTCCGGCAGCTTTGCTTATATATGCGGAGTTCTTGAAACAGTAACCGGCGACTACGGTCTTGATATGATAATCGAGATCGAGGGTGAAAACGGTGAAAAAGAAACGTTTGCCGACAATTATATGCTTTGCGTGGCGGCAAACGGTCAGTATTACGGCGGCGGCTTCAAGCCCGCACCGCTTGCCGATATTTCAGACGGACTGTGCGACGTGATACTCGTTAAAAAAGTGCCGCGTACAAGAATACCGTCGATCATAGGTATGTATAAAAAGGGAAAACATATTGACGAAGAAACAAAGGACATAATCCCCAAGTTCCGCGACGTTATGATTTACAGAAAAGCGAAAAAATTAAGCGTTACCGGTATGAAAAGCATCTGTGCCGACGGCGAGATAGAAAGATGCGAGGACGTTAAGATAGAGGTCGTACCGGGCGCGATAAATTTTATGTTTTAATTTATAAAAACTGCCGTAAAAAGCAGTTTTTTTATTTTCCTTCGTAATATCAGACGGTCAAAACATCACTTTATAAGTGAAAGGACGACGGCGGGTGAAAAGATGGATAACGAACAGATAGTAAGATTATTTTTTGAAAGGGACGAAAACGCTGTAAAGGCTTTGTCCGAACAATGCGGAGCGGCAATGAAAGCGGTCGCCGTAAGCGTGCTTCATAACGAACTGGACGCCGAGGAATGTGTAAACGATGCGTTATTGCAGTTGTGGAACAAAATACCGCCTGAAAAGCCCGTCAATATCCGTGCCTACGCGTGCGAGGTGGTGCGCAACATCTCAATGCAGAGGTACAGATATAACACGGCGGAAAAACGCAGAGCCGAGGTCGTGTCGATAGACAACGAGCTGTCGGATATAATAGCCGACAAAACGCCCGTGGATAACGGACTGTCTGAATCGCTTGACCGTTTTTTAAAGTCGCTTTCAAAAAAGAACAGGATTCTGTTTATGAGACGGTATTATTACGAGGACAGTATAAGTAAAATAGCTGAAATATCCGATATGAAAGAAAACGCCGTCGCCGCAAGATTGTTCCGGATAAGAAAAAAACTTATGGAGCATCTTATAAAGGAGGGATTTAAAATATGAGACCGGACGATATAAAAAACGGATTAAAAAACGTAAACGAAAAATATATAAGTGAATCCGACGAGGATAACGCGAAAGAATATTTCAAAAAAATAAAACCCGGTAAAATTCTCTACGGCATAGCCGCCGCTGTTGCTTGCCTCGCGCTCGCCGCGTTTATAGGAGTAAATATTTATAACGCTAACGCTCCGAAGATAAGCCCGTCAAGCCAAAATAACGACAAAAACCTGACGGATTTATCGGATAATTACAAAGAAAACGCAAAAGCAACACTGACTGTACAGACCTATAATAAAACGATAGCGAACGTAAAGACGTCGGAAACATTTGAAACGGACGAATACAAATACAGCCTGCCCGTTATTACGTCCAACATTTACGACTATGATATTTCGTATATGATTTTCAAAGGCGATTACTGCCGAAAATTCGAGGACGAGTACGTTATGAACAAGACCGAGGGTATAACCCGGTATTATAACGGTAAAGAGCAGTGGACGTACAGAATCGACGAGGGCTCGATGCTGTATTATACACAGTCCGTCAAAGACGGCGTCGTATACATTAAAAACGACGGAACTGTTGGATTATTGAACGACAAAGGCAAGGCGAAATGGGAAACAAAACCGCAGCACGTAGATATGAGCAGTAATATATACGAGAGAAACGGTGAGATATGGTTATGGGAATTTTTTATACTAGAGATAGTTTATTATGACGAAAGCAATCCCGATTACAGTTATTCACCTGTCGTGTTCATGGCGGACGTCGTCTCGGCTGAAACGGGAGAACATCTGTATTTCAGAACAAAAACAATAGGCGTATACGGCGAATACGGAAGCATTACGTGTATCGGTATGACAGAAGACGGCTTTATTTTCAAAACTTACAGAAAACAGAATGAGCCGGTTATATCCGTTATAGGCTTTGACGGCGAATGCAAGCTGATAATTTCGTTTGAAGACAAAGACAGAAATCTGTATATAACCGACGCGGAAATAATCGATAACGTTTTGTATCTTTCAGGAACTATGACGGATAAGGGTAAAGAATACGGATATTTCGATCAGACGCCGTACACAAATTTCGGTTATCCTTTTTATTTGGATAAGTTAGGCGAAGAATACTATAAAACGCTGCTTTGCAGTATCTCAGGTGCGGAGAAAACCGATTCGTCGTCGTTTATGCTTGTGTATTCGCTTGACGATAATAAACCGCTGTCGCTTCACACGGCGGAAAATTCCTACGGAGGAAAAATAAATAAAAATACGGAAACGTCTGCGATAACGTGGGATACGATAAGACCGCAATACACAAGAAAAGCTATATTTGACGGTGAGGTTGAAATAGAATCCGACACGGGCAGAGCTTATTCACTGTATTTCAATAACGATTTAGAACCGTTATCGTTTACGGAGGGCGAATATTACGCCTGTATATCAAATGAATCATACAGTAAGGGGCTGCGGTAAGGCAGCCCCTGTTCATTATTTAATTTCAAATTCAAACGCACCGCTTGAAAGCTCTATTATCAGATAACCGTTTTCGCTCGATACGACCTTTAAGCCCTCCGCTTCCGATAACGGTTTGCCGCTTTCAGTCACCGCTTCGGCGCTCGCCGCGGGAAGATAAAGCGTTGCCGTCGTATTTGCGGGAACGGTGCAATTATACGTTTTTATAACGCCGTCCGACGCTGTCCACGCGCTCTTTATCATGCCTCGCACGGAATCGTATTCGCAAGAAACCTTGTTTATACCGCCGCCGGAATTAGGCTTCAAATAGAAATGCGAGAATCCGGTATTCTCCTCGTCGCAGGTTATTCCTGCGAGCGAAGAGTACAGCCATTCGGTAACGGAGCCGTAGGAGTAATGGTTGAAAGAGTTCATTCCCGCGTCGCCGAAGCCGTTTGCGATCGTATAGCTGTTCCAGCGCTCCCAGATAGTCGTCGCGCCCTGAAGTATCGGGTATTTCCACGACGGATATTCGGTCTGCTGTAAAAGCGCAAACGCCGTGTCCGTGTGTCCGTATTTGCAGAGCATCGGCAAGAGCAGAGGACAGCCGATAAATCCTGTCGTCAGCTTTGTTCCGTTTCTCTTGATTTTTTCGTTCAGTCTGTCGGCGAACGCCTGCGCGTCCTCTTCGAGAACGATATCGAACGCAAGCGCGACAAGATAAGCCGTTTGCGTTTCACGCTTTAAAACGCCTACAGATTTGACGAATCTGTCGTTCCAAGCTTTTCTGAACGTTTCGGCATATTCCGAAAAATGCCTCGCGTCGTCAGATTTTCCGAGTATTCCCGCGATTTTCGCCATTATATCGAAAACGTGAATGCAGTACGCCGTATCGGTAACGGCAACGTCCGTCGATTCGCCGATAGACAGCCAGTCTCCGTAAGCGGAGCGGGCGCGTATGCCTTTATCACTTGTACTGTTCAGATACATTGCGTATTTTTTCATTTTTGAATAGTATTTTTCAATGTACGAAATATCGCCGTATCTTGTGTACATCACCCACGGGATTATAACGCCCGCGTCGCCCCACGCGTTGTTGCCGGAGCCGGTGTAAGCCGCGCGTCCCGACTGAGGCGCAACGTCGGGATAAGAGCCGTCGGAGCGCTGGCAGTCGTTCAAGTCGGTTATGTATTTGTCAAAGAACGTTTTTACGTTCATATTATAAGCCGCGGTCCCGCAGAATATCTGCGCGTCGCCGGACCAGCCCATACGCTCGTCGCGCTGCGGGCAGTCGGTCGGGGTGGAGAGGAAGTTGCCTCGCTGCCCCCAGTACGTGTTGCTGATAAGCTGATTTACAAGCTCGTCGTCCGTCGTTAGCTTTCCGGTATCCTCCATATCGGAATAAAGCACGCTCGCCGTGACGTCGGACAGCGGCAAAGCCTCGTTTATACCCGTTATTTCAACGTATCTGAAGCCGTGGAAGGTAAACGTGGGCGTGTACGTTTCACCGTTTTCATCGCCCTTCAGAATATAATTATCTGTCGCAAGGGCGGAACGCAGGTTCTGCGTATAGATCGTTCCCTTCGGTCCGTCGCTTCCGTTATTTCCGTCGTTCAGCATTTCCGCGTGACGAAGTCTTACGGTCGTTCCGGATTCGCCCTTGACCTTAACGGTAACGTAACCGGCTAAATTCTGCCCGAAATCATAGATATAAACTCCTTTTGACGGCGATGTCACTTCCTTTGCCGCGACTTTGTCCATTATCCTGACCGTGCCGGAAAGCTGCGGTACGAGAGTACCGAGACCGAGCGCGCCCGCGGTCGTCGCCGAAACGTTGAACCATTCGCTGTCGTTGTACGACGGCTCTGACCAGCCGGTAAGCTCCTGATTGGCGTTATACGTTTCGCCGTTGAAAATGTCGTTATACGTTATAGGTCCGTTTACGCTGAATTTCCAGTTTTCATCTGTCGTTATTATCTGTCTTTCGCCGTCCTCGTAATCTATAACAAGCTTGCATATAAAAGCGGGGATCGTCGCGCCGTACTGGGCGTATGCGCCTATATACCAGCCTCTGCCGAGTACGGCGCCGATAACATTTTCGCCCTGCTTGAGCTTATCCGTTACGTCGTGGCACTGATACATAACGCGAATATTGTATTCCGTTCTTCCCGGGTCGAGCACGTCCGCGCTCGCTCTTTTGCCGTTGACGTATGCGTCGTAAAGACCTCCGGCTGATGCGAAAAGCTTTGCCGAGGCGACTTTTTTGCCGATATCAAACGAATATCTGACCGTCGGCGCGCTTATTTTATCGTCGGATACGACGACCTTTGAATACCACGGATTCTCGCCGTACGGTATAACGGAATCAACGCGGGCAAACGCGCTTTCGTCGCAATCCTTTTTATACCAGTCGGATACATTTTTATCCGTCGCCTTCCATTTATCGTTTGTTTTGAGCGTTAGCGAGGTACCGTCCGTAAAATCGATGATCATTTTGAATATCACCGCGCCGTAACCGTGCTGATTGTTTACCGCGGAGCAGGCTATAATGTTTTCGCCTTTTGTAAGATATTCGGTAACGTCGCATACTACCGCGTTTTCCCACCCGCGTGAGGCGGCAGTGCGCGCCGCTCTTTTTTCATTTATATAGACCTCGCCGTAGTCGTCGGCGGTGTAGGCGAAATAAGCGCTTGAAACGTCTTTATCGAGCGAAAGCTTGTATCTGAAATATTCGGTCTTTTCCGGTATATCGCCCTGACTGTCGTTGTTGAGCTTCCATATCCAGTAAGCGCCCTGCACGTCGACGGTATTAGTTTTGGAGTTATCCTGCGTTATCCATTTCGCGCCGTCGAAGCCGGTTTCAGTAAGCGCGGTGTCGAAATGAGATATATAAGACGTTATCTCTCCCTCTTTATCCGTATTTACCGTAACGTTGAAATAATAGCGTTTGGCTTCGGAAAGTTCTGCGCCGCATCTGACATTTACCGAGTTGTCCGAGGCTGTCTCGCCGGAGTCCCAGACGAGCTTTCCGTTTTTGAGTTCGTCTTCGCTTTCGGCGATCCTTATCCTGTACGAGGTCTGCTTGACTCCGCGGAGCTCGGAATCGAGCGACCACGAAAACGTCGGATCAACGTCGACGCAAATCGGCTCTTTTTCGTAATTCACACGCAGATCGACAACGTTCGTTTTTAAATCGACGGGTACGTCAGGCTCGGTATCTGTCGACTGTTCTGCCGTCACGTCCGGCGTTTTTTCAGTATCTGTCGTTTCTGCGGTCTCCGGCTTGCAACCGAAAGCGGCGGTAAGGACGAATAACAGTACGAGGGTGATCGAAACGATTTTTTTCATATCGGCTCCTTATCTTTGAGTTTCGTTTTTGTTCATCGCGGCGACCGGCGTCATTCTGACAAGTCTTATAAGCGGTATCGTTATCGCCGCGGCGGTTATCAGCACAGCCGTGATGATTATAAGGATTATCGCAAAAGGATTTGTAACTATCGAATAGAAATGATACGTATAATTCTGCGTCATTGCGAGATTCAAAAGCGGGAACGCCGCGGCGATCAGTATGACCGTAAGCGTAAGCGCGAAAGCGGTTATCGCCGCGCCCTCTATACCGAACGCTTTGAACGTGTCGATACCGCGCGCGCCCATGCCGCGAAGTATACCTATCTGTCTGCTTTCAAGCTTTACGGATGATGAAATGAACGAGAAGAGAAGCAGAGCGGCTGCCACGGAAATCATTACGAGCAGTCTTGAAAACACCGTGGAAAGCATTCCGAGGTTGCTGACGTACGTCATATAATCCGTATAGAATTTTGTATCAGGAGTCGCTTCTATCGTTTTCAGTTCTTTTATAAGGCGCTGATTGCCGAGAGTGCCGTTTTTCGTTTTTATAAGCATCGTATCGACGGATATGCTGTCGGATACGAATGTGCGAAAGCTTTCGTTATCGACGTATACGGTACCGTCGCCGCCCTCGACAACGCCCTTGATCTTCATACCGTTCATAACAAGGCTCGTATGCGTACCCTTACCGGTGACGTCGGTTAACTGGCTGAAAAGATAGTCGTTTTTACCGCCGTTGTATGCGTCGAGCTTCGCCTTTACCGTGCTTTCGTCGACGTTCATCGCGTCGAAGGTCTTCGCAAACAGCGCGGAATCTAACATCACGCCGTCGCCGTCGCCTTTATAGATGATCTTACCGGCGGCGGATTCGGGTGAGATATACGAAGCGGAAATGCCTTTTTCTCCGTTTATTCTTAACACGGAAACGGGGTATTTTTTAACAGATGAGATCATATTCTCCCTGAATCCGTCAAGAACGAACGCATATCCGTCTCTTTCCCAGAGCTGCGGATAGCTTTCCTCCGTGTATCTGTATTCTTCGCGTTCTCTGTTTTCTTTATATCTGTCGTATTCTTCCGTATCCGTTTCGTAAATACCGCAGATTTTAAGATCGTTTCCCGCAAGCGCGATATGCCTGCCGATAAGGCCGTCGTAATCCGCCGCGTCGTCATAAACGCTTCTGTCGAGCATAAAACGCGCGACAAGCTTTGATATAACAACGTCGTTATACGTTTCCGGCGCGGTACCCGCGGTATATCCGGACGGAGTCAGTTCATTTCCTCTGATTTCTACGATACCGTAAAACGATTTGAAATAATCGTATTCCTTATCCGACGATATGTATTTTCTGCTCGCGTTCTTAAATTCAAACGAGGCGTCCTTGAGATACACTTCATAAATATCGTCCGATATTTTATTTAAATATTCCTTTTCGTTTGCGGTAAATTCGACTTCCTTTTCGTAATCGCCGCTTTTTGAGATTGGAATATACGTGATCTTGTCCTTCGTTATCGTTTTAGCCACGGCTCTGTCGGTATTATAGAATTTGAATACGCCGACGAGAGCGGAGAGGAACAGGGCGAATATAAGCATCAGTATCGTCATAACAAGTCTGAATTTCTTGTATTTCAGCATCGACGCGGAAAGCCGCGCGCCGACGGAAAGCGGCATTTTTGACTTTATGAGCGATATTTCCTTTTTTTCCTCCGGCTCGGCGCGGTACGGGAAATAATACGTCGAATTATCCGACTGGTTTATATCCACCGCGTTTTTGACGTGAAGGTTCATCGACTTGACCTTTAACGTGTCGGATTCGTTTATTATGTAGGTGTCGCGCTCGGACTTTGACAAAATGCCATTAATCTCCTCAAGCGCGAGCTCGTCGAGCTTTTTGCCCTTCGGAACGCGGATAAGGCTGTCTCCGACCGTGTCGATAGCAGGCTCGTAAAGCTCCGTGGTTCTTACCAGGTCCTTATGTACTCTGCCGTCCTTTATTTCTATCACTCTGTCGCCGATCTCGTCCGCTATGTCCCTGTCGTGCGTTACGATAATAACGAGCTTTTCGCGCGAAAGCTCCTTGAAAACGGAGAACATTTCGCGCCCGGTTTTTGAGTCGAGATTGCCGGTCGGCTCGTCGGCTAAAATGACCTTCGGATCCTTGACTATCGCGCGCGCTATCGCCACTCGCTGGGACTGACCGCCCGATATTTCGTTCGGTTTTCTTTCGGCTATATCTTCCAGATTGAGACGGCTTATCGCCGCGTTTACGCGCTCGTCGCTCTCGGCGCTCTGCAAGCCCAGAGCGAGTGCGATATTCTGACGGACGTTGAGCGTGGGTATAAGGTTGTAATCCTGAAATACGACGCCGATATACGTGTTTCTGTACGAGTCGAGCTTTGCGTCGCTGAAATCCTTGAAGCTGTTGCCGAACAACAGCAGCTCGCCTCTGTCCGGCTTGTCGAGCGCGGCTATAATATTGAGCAGCGTCGATTTACCGCCGCCCGAGCGGCCGACGATGAAAACGAGTCCTTTATCGCCGAACGAAAGCGTAACGTCGTTCAACGCCCTGTGAGTAACGCCGTTTTTTGTTCTGTAAGTTTTGGATATATTTTTTAACTGCAGCATGATACCACCGCCTTTATATTGAACGTATGACGTCTATCGGCTGTTTTTTCACGACTCTGTTAAGTATCGGAAACGCCGTAAGCGCCAGAAACGCGGTAAAGATGAGGAAAGAGAGAATAAATTGCAGTATACCGAATTTTACCCAGCTTATCTGATACAGAAGGATCATCCCGATACCGTCGTTTATCGCCGAAACTATCCTTGACGATATTATCGCCGAAATAATGACTATAAGCAGATCGAGGAAGCCGAGCTCGATATAAAATACCTTTATCGTGACAGGTCCGCTCGTGCCGAGCGCCCTCATAATACCGATCTCCTTGTTTCTTTCCTTGACTAAAAGCGAAAGGAAATTCAGGATTATTATAAAGAGGAAAAACGCGATGAAGCCGGAGAAGCCGAGAAGCACGATGCTTACGGTATGTACGCTTTCGGCGACGTCAAGCACGTTTTTGAACAGTACCGAGCTTATGTCCGCGTCGCATTTTTTAGCTTCTGAAACGAGCGCGGGAATGTTGACGGTCTGCGCGGAAAGATAAAGCGAATCCGCTTTGAGAGCGGAGCCCATAACGTCCTCCGCAACGCGCTTGCTCAGAACTATCGTGTTTTTGCCCTGGATTATACCGGCGATACGGAATCTTGACGTCTGATAGTTGTATTTGCTATCCGAAGTGTTTACATATTTGCCGTAGCAGCTGATATTGACGTCAACGTACGGGAAAGCAAGCCCGTCAAGATCGAATACGCCGCCGACACCGGAGAACATTCCGAGCATCGATAAGTATTTATCCGTTTCCTCTTCAGGTATGTCGGCGTCGGATATGCTGTTTATATAACCGCGGTACAGATCCGCCGATATCACAATTTCGTCGTCGTTCAAAACGTAATTGCGCTCCTGAAGTTCGCTGCACGCGGCGTAGTATTCCGAATCGCCTCTGCCCGATCTGTAAATTACCTCTTCGCCGTAACCGTAAAAGTTTCCGTCGTTTTCCGGATCGTCTTTCGGCATATCATCCGGCACCGGAGTGATATATACGTATCCCTCCGCCGAGCTGCTTATAAACGCGTCGAGCTTTTCCGACGTACCTTTGCTTGCTATTATTTTCTTATATTCGCCTTCGATATCGGCATTGTTCGTTAACGTTGAGAAGATATTTGAAACGTTCAGATCCTTTGATTTTTCTTTGAGGCTGTCGAAGCTTGTTTTCACTATACCGTCGATCTTCATCATACAGTGATCCGTGCTCGTTCCGAGAAGTATAGTTTTTCCCGGTATATCCTCGTATTTTTCGGGTTTGAAAAGCTCATATTCGCCGTTTTCCCGGACAGATACGAATCCGCAGGAAATAAGCTCGGCGGCTGAGCAGTCCGTCAGAAGTATCCCGTCGCCGTCTGTCGGAAATTCACCGCACAACAGTTTTAAACCCGACGTGTCGAAATTCTCGTATTCAAGCACGCCGTTGAAGCCGAATTTTTTTTCGCCTTCAAGAAAAGAGCTTATAATCGCGTGCATATTATCGGCTTCGTTTTCTACCTTTATGTTGTTGACAGGAACGTATGAAAGATCGCAGGTGTAAAACACCGCGGGGTCGAAGCGCGAAAAGTTTTCTTTAAGTTCCTTTATATCTTTGCTGTAATACTTATAATCTGCGCGCAGAAAATCGAGCTTCGATTTTCTGACCGTGTTTTTTATAATGCTCGATTCGTTCATCATGGCGAGAGAAAGACCGATATTCAGAAGACACAGACAGATAAGCGAAACTATGACCGTTACGATAAATCTTGCTTTGCGGCGCTTGACGTTCGCGCCCGCCTGCGACAGGCAGTTTTTGAAGCTCATGGAAGCGCGGCGCAGTCTGAGCGGCGGCTCAGGCGAAGGAGCCAGCGCCGTATGCGGCGCAAAGTCGCCGGGGCTGTATCCCTCGTCGATCTCGTCTATCGTGTCGGGGTAAGCCAAAACGACGTGCTGTTTGTCCGTCTCAAACGTAAGATAATTATCCTTGTCGTTATCAAGCGTGCTTTCCGCCTCGTCCATCGTCAGCTTGTGACCGGCTTTGACAAACATTATGTTGTCGCGTATGAATTTCGTATCGGCGTCCGATCCATGCTTTATTCTGTCAATATCGCCGGTTATTTCGCCGTCCTGCATGAAAATGATCCTGTCGCCGTATTTGTACGCTATTTCATTATCGTGCGTTACGACTATGACAAGGCGCGATTTGCTTATTTTTTTGAGCGCGACAAAAAGATCGTCGCCCGTGACCGAGTCGAGCGAACCGGACGGCTCATCGGCTAAAATCACCTCGGGGCGCTTGACAAGCGCGCGTGCGATAGCCACCCTCTGCCGCTGACCGCCTGACAGCTCCGACGGCTTTCTGTAACCGAGACCGTTAAGGCCTACGGCGGAAAGAGCTTCGTCTATGCTTTCAAAGTCGGATTTGTCGTTCTGAAGCTTGAGAGCAAGCTCGATATTTTCATAAACCGTCCTGTTTTCTATGATATTGAAATTCTGAAAAACGAAACCGACGTACGTATTTCTGTAATCGTCGAGCTTCTGCGAAGATAACGACGAAAACGGCGTTCCGTTTATATAAACGTCGCCTGAGGTCGGTCTGTCGAGACCGCCCAGCATATTCATAAGCGTGGATTTACCGCAGCCGGATTTGCCGAGTATCATTATCATTCCCGTTTCGGGGAAATCAATGGAAATGCCCTTTAACGCCTGCACGGCGAGCTTGCCCCTGCCGTAAACCTTCACGAGATTTCTGATGCTTAACATATTTTGTCCTTTCAAACATTCTATTCCAAAATAAAATATACCACACGGAAGCGTTTTTGTCAAGGAATAAAAAATAATAATATGTTTTAAAACGTCTTGTATTTTTCAAATTTTTGTGGTATACTGAAATAAGTAAACATTACGAGGTATTATAATGAAGCTTACCGATATATTATGCGAGGGTATGCCGGCGCAAACCGGATATGATATTTACTGTATAAACACGGGATCGCCGCATTTTTCGTTTACCGTCGACGGCACGGAGTCTGACACGGCGGTCAGATATTACAGGATAATCGTTTCATCCTCAAAAGAGCTTGCAGAGGACGGAGTAGGCGATATGTACGATTCCGGCGTCGTCCATTCGTCGGATATAAAGGATATCGTATATAACGGAAAACCGCTTCTGCCTTTGTCAGTATACTATTTCAAGGTCTACGCTATGATAGGAGAAAAAGCGCTTAAAAGCGGCGTTTGTTCTTTTGCGACCGGCATAGGCGATGACGCGCGTCTCAAAAATCATTTCATCTGCGCGCCGGACGGTTTTTTGAATGTAAGCGAAAAAGCGGAGAACAGAGGCGGCACGCCCGCTCCGTATTTCAGGCGCGATATAAAGCTCGACCGCGATATATCGTCCGTTTACGCTTACGTTTCCGCGCTCGGCATCTATGATTTTTATATAAACGGCGAACGCGTGAACGCGGACAGATTCACGCCCGGCTTTACCGATTATCATAAAACATTACAATATAAATTTTACGACGTTACTAAGTATTTTACAAAGGGCGAAAATACGATAGGCGCCGTAATAGGCGACGGCTGGTACAGATCTAATTTAAGTTCTCTCGGCAGGGAACAGTTCGGTGATAAATGCGCGTTTTCGGCGTACTTTTACATTATAAACAAAGACGGCTCGTTTGACGAGATATATACCGACGATATGTGGGAATGTCTGTCCGGCGCTTATATTTTCACCGATAATCAGAACGGCGAATATTTTGACGCGAACCTGGCGGACGATAAAAGATTTACGCCGCGCCACGACGATTTCGGCTGGGCAGCGGCAAAATACTGCCGCGCGCCGTTTATGTCCGGCACGAAGCTTCTGCCTCTGACGGGTCCCGCGGTCACGGAAACGGCGGAGATAAAGCCCGTTTCGATAAGCGAGGTCGGCGGCAGATATATAGTCGATATGGGGCAGAACATGGTAGGCGTCGCATCGGTAAAGCTGAGATGCGAAAAAGGTACGGAAATAACCGTCCGTCACGGAGAGATGCTGAACGACGCGGACAAGGGCGTACGCGGCTGCGACGGCGAAAAAGGCTCGCTTTATACCGCGAATCTGAGGACAGCGCAGCAGACCGACACTTATATATGCCGCGGCTTTGACGACGAGTATTATCCGCGCTTTACCTTCCACGGCTTCCGATATCTTGAAATAAGCGGCTTGCCGTATAAGCCCGACGTTTCAGACATTAAAGGACACGTTATGTATTCCGCTTGCAGAACTACCGGCGGCGTAACGACGGGGAATGAAAAAATAAACAAGCTCATCTCAAATATAACGTGGGGACACAGGGGCAATTTTTTAAGTCTGCCGACGGACTGCCCTCAACGCGACGAGCGCCTCGGCTGGACGGGAGATTCTCAGGTATTCTGTAAGTCCGCCTGCTACGGTATGGACTGCGCCGAGTTTTATAAAAAATATCTGCGCGATATAACTGACGCGCAGAAGCCGAACGGATCTGTAACCGATATAGCTCCGATGATAAAGTGGAAAAACGGTAACGATCTTGTAGGCAACGGCAACGCCGCCTGGGGAGACGCGCTTTTCATAATTCCGTATACAGCTTACAATATGTACGGCGACAGGCGGTTTTTATCCGATATTCTGCCTTACGCCGAAAAGTATTTCAAAATGCTTGAAGGTACGACCGATAACGATATTCGCCCCGATTTCGGCTACGGCGACTGGCTTTCAGTAAACGAAAAAACTCCTAAGGACGTTTTATCCACCGCGTTTTACGCATACGACGCTTATCTGCTTTCGGAATACGCGAGGATTTTAGGCGACGGTAAAAAAGAAGATTATTATAAAAAGAGATTCGACGAAATATCGGACGCGTGGCGCGAGGCGTATCTTAAAAGCGGCGATATCATAAAGGGAGATACGCAGTGCTGTTACGTTCTTGCGCTTAAATTCGGGCTCGTTTCGGGCGAGGCGAAAAAGAACGTTGTCAAACATCTTCTGCGCAAAATAGAAGAGGCGGGCGGCCATCTGAACACCGGCTTCGTCGGCGTAAGCTATCTTTTGCCCGTGCTTTGCGACAACGGATGCGCCGATACCGCGTACGGTATCCTGCTTAAAGAAACGTACCCGTCGTGGCTGTATTCGGTAAACAACGGCGCGACAACCGTATGGGAGCGCTGGAACAGCTATACGCTCGAAAACGGCTTCGGCGACGTGGGCATGAATTCATTCAACCACTATTCGCTCGGAAGCTGTTACGAGTGGATGTACGAGTATATGCTCGGAATAAAACCGATCGAGCCGGGTTATTCAGTGTTCTCATACAAGCCTTTTCCCGATAAGCGTCTCGGCCGCGCGCATGGATCGTATAAAAGCAGATCGGGTATGATAGTATCGGAATGGAAGCGCGTTGAAAACGGCTTCGATCTTCGGCTGACCGTGCCGATAAACGCAAAAGCCGTTATCGAGCCGTCGGATAATCTGTTTTTGTTCGGCGTAAGAGGATATCAGAGGATAACGGAGAAAACGGAGCTTTTATCCGGCGTGCACGTTTTCAAAATTCTCGATTAAGGGGGTATTTTGTGAAAAGACTTGCAAAAGTCATATTTATTATATTCATTCTCGCCGCTATGACCGCAAGCGTCTGTTCAGCCGTTGACGGAGCGGAAACGGAGGAAGCGGCGGGCGGGGCGGATACCGTAAACGCAATGCCGCCGACGATCGAGTTTTCAGGCGTCGCCGGAGATTATTCCGCGTATCTGACATGGAGCGCAAACGGCAACGGCGCGAGCGTTGAGAAATTTGAGATCTCATACGCCCTTGCAGCTTCACCCGACGCGATGATCGACACCGTTACTTTGCCTGCGGACACCTCCGCGGCGACGCTCGGCGGTCTTACCGGCGGTATGGAGCATATCATAAGGCTTACCGCATACAACAGCGCGGGAAGCACGACTTCTACCATAACCGTAACGCCGAACGACCCGGATCTTGCAAACGTGACGGCGGTAAAAAATGAAATAGAGGCGTCCTCGCTTACTATACACATGAATATAGCGAACACAAGGACCGAGGCGGAGAATTATCTTAAAAACTATTTCAGCAGATATGACGATTACGGCGTTCTGATGAACGACGTCGTAATAACCGAATTCACGCCCGCGGAGCAGAAGACCGCGGAAAGCCCCGACGCACAGCCCGGAGAATTCAGCTTTATAGCAGAACTGCAAAAGGGCGACGTGAGTATGACCACGGGCAGAGTGAGAGCGACGATAGACAACTCAACGTCAATAGTTTATCTCAGCGTTTCAAAATACAGCGTTCTTACAAACGAGCCGCTTACCGTTACCGCGCACGTGCTTGACATAAGCGACAGCGAGTTTATATGGTACAGAGCCGAAAACAATACCGACGAGGGCGTTATGATTAAGGGCGTAACATCCGCAGAATATAACGTCGATACAAAAACACCCGGCGAGTTTTACGTTTACTGCATCTGCGGCGGCATATCCTCTTCAAGGATAAAGCTCTCAGTAACGGAGCCGTTCGTATCTGTTTCCGACATCGAGCTTTCTACCGATATAATCAACGTGTCGGAAACGTCAGTTCTTCACAGCACCGTATTCCCGTTCGGCGCGACGAATAATACGATAATATGGACGATAGAAAACGACGGCGGTTGTCTGCCGGAGCTTAACGGAAGGATAATAACCGCTTACAAGCCCGGTACGATAACGATGAAAGCGACGATATTGAACGGATTGTCTGACGGCGATTACGAAAAGACGTTTTATATAACGGTAAAAGAAAAAACGGATATGACGCAGACCGAGCCCGTAACGGAAACGGAGGCTCCCGGTATACAAACCGTTGAACTCGACTGCTCAAAGATCGACGGAATAGATTCGATAAGCATATCCGCCGAAAACGGCGAAATACAGATAACCTCTGTAACGGACGAAACGGTCTTACAGATACTTCGCGATAACGATATTGACGCGAAGCTGAAGGACGTTATCGCCGCCGTTAAATTCGTATACGAAAAGGACGCCATAGCGCACGACACGGCGATAAAGCTGAAAGGACACAACGGCGAAAACATAAGGATCCTTTCCATCAACGTGAGCGGCGGTAAAAACCTGACTGAACAAAAGCCCGAAAACGGCGTACTGTACGGCAATTCCGTATCTCCCGACACGGTGATACTTTTAAAGGAAAAAGCGGAAAACGGAAAAATATCGACGTTTCTGACCGCGGCTCTGCTGATAATACCCGCGGCGTCCGCGGCG
>CACZVC010000029.1 GCA_902784545.1 uncultured Ruminococcus sp.
TTATCCTTAATCATAAAATCATCCTTTTAACGATAAAGTCATTTTTACCGGGTTGTGATCGGAATAGGCGAAGCCCGTGTCGATCACTTCCGAGCTTACCACGTCAACGTTTTCAGATACCAAAAATCCGTCGATCGTAAGCACGAGCTGTCCCGGGTGGTAGGCGGAATCGGCGTTTCGGCACGACGGGACCGGATCGTTTTTGTCGAGCGGCGCGACGAGCGTGATGTTTTTGCCGTCGAAAACGCCCTCCGGTACGGGCTGCGCCCACGTGTATTCCTTATCCGCCTTGCCGAAGTATTGAGATGAATCGCCTAATATATCCTTGTTGAAATCGCCTCCGGCGACGCAGTAATTTCCTTTTTCATACTCGCTCTGCATATCCGCTAACAAAAGCTCAAGCTGTTTTGTCGCTATCGCACCGTCGGACGTGTACGCGGACAGGTGGAAATTGTACAAAACCATATTCTTTTCGTTTCTTAACATCACGCGGCATTTGCTGTAACAGCGGTCAAGGTCAACGAGCTTCGTAAGCCCAGATTCGACCGGAAGCTCGACCCGCCCGGCAAGATATATCCCGGGCTTTGAGAAGGTCATTATGCCGGAGCGCGCGATGCCGTGCGGCTGGTGGAACGGATAAAACAGAAACGGCGAATCGAAATTCTGCGCGAAAACGTTATACATATCGGGCAGAGCTTCCGTCAGATACGGGCGCTCGTCCACGCCGTAGGTGCGCGTTGAATCTATATCGACCTCCTGGATAAAGTAAATATCCGCATCCTGCTCCGACAGGGTCTTAGCGATGTTTTTAAGGTTTTTATCGAGCCTTTCCTCCGACCACGCCCACGATTTGTCGCCGCCGTCCATGAAAAAGCCGTAATCGGATTCATAAGCGCCAAAGCCGATATTGTACGATACGACGGTATAATCCGCAACGTTCGCCTCCGCGGCTTTGCCGACCGTCACCTCGAGCGGCGTATCGCCGATCCTGTGATACGCTATAAGGACGTACGCGACGTACGACACAGCGATAACGGCGATAACGATAAGAATTATGCCGACTATCTTTAAAGCTTTTTTCATTTCGCTTCGTCTCTCAGTCTTTCTATCCATTTGATCGAAAGCGGTACCCATTCGGCAGCCGCCTCGTTTATCATGGACGGAAAGCCCACGGAGGTCTCTTTTTCCGCAAGCGAAAGACCGTGCGGTCCGTGCGGCCATATATGCAGCTCGAAATTCTTTCCCGCCACGACGGAATCGTCGGCGGTAGCCCATATAAACGCGGGCGCGGTGTCCTCTCCCACGTGGAGCTCGACGGAATATCTTTCAAAATCCTCCTCCGTCGGGTCGGGCTTGCCGATTATCGTTTCCATGCTCGGTCTGTGCGAGCCCTCGACCGCCGAGATGACGGCGTAAGATAAGACCGTTCCGTTCGGTTTGTTTATTCCCTCGGGAAAATCAGGTCCGAGCTTTTCCATAAGCCACGGGGCGCGCCAGAACGTGCCGAGCGAGGCGCAGAGATGACCGCCGGCGGAAAAGCCCACGGCGAATATCCTTTCGGGGTCGATATTGAATTCCTTTGCGTTTTCCCTTATGTATTTCATCGCGTACGAAGCCTCGACAAGCGGCATGAAGCCGCCGGCTTTCGCACCGACGGAATAGCGCAGGCAAAACGCGTTCATACCCGCGGCGAGATACTTTTTGACTATCGGCTCGCCCTCTCTGTCACAGCACGCGCCGTAGCCGCCGCCGGGCAGGACGAGCATCGCGTCGCGGACGACGTCCGGCATTTCGGGCGATTCGTCGCAGATGTAGCAGGTAAGTCTGCCGTTTTCGCAGATTTTTACGTCAAACACTCTCATTTTTTTATTCTCCTATAATAAATCTTCTATTGAATTCAGAACTATATCGGGCGACTGCTCCTTTGTAAGCGCGGAAAGCTCGCTTTTTTTCGTCTCGCCGGACAAAACGAGCACCGCCGTCATGCCGGAATTTTTGCCGAGGGCTATATCGGTATAGAGCCTGTCGCCGAAAATACACGCGTCCTTCGCTTCGACGCCGGTATACGAGCAGATCATCTCCGCCGTGTCGGCGTAGGGCTTGCCGAAATAACGCGGCTTTACGCCGGTCGACGCCGTTATCATCGCGGCTATCGCGCCGCTGTCTGGAATGAAGCCGTCCTCTGTCGGACAGTTGAAATCGGGATGCGTGCAGAGGTATTCCGCGCCGTTCCTTATAAGCGTGCAGGCGCGCTCTACCTTTTTATACGTCAGCTCGGTATCGAAGCTCGAAACGACGATATCCGCGTTGTTCGAAAGCTTTATCCCGGCGTCGGAAAAGCTCTTTTTCAAAAGCCTTGTGCCGAGAAGATACACGCTTTTGCCCGGGCGTTTTTCTTTTAAGAAGCGAATCGTAACGTCGCCAGACGTCATTATTTCGTCGTCTTTCGGCTCAAAGCCCATGCGCGTCAGGCGGTCGATATAAAACTCCGGGCTTTTTGAAGCGTTGTTCGTAAAGAACAGCACGCGCCGTCCGTTTTCGCGGAGGCGTTTTATATACGTGACGGCAAACGGAAACACGTTCTCGCCGAGATATATCGTGCCGTCCATATCGAAGATATAAAGCTTTTTGTCTATTTTCATTTTATCGGTCCATCAATGCGAGAAGCGCCGCGCCTATTACCGTGGCGTACTGCGAATTTTCGGGTATTATGTAATTCTCGCTGAAAATGCCCCTCAGCTCCTCGAATTTCGGCGCGCACTGCGGTATAGTCGTCAGATTGCCGGTCAGAACTATGTCGGCGACGCCGCAGGAGCGCGCGGCGAAGCGCGATATCATAGCCGCCGTTTCAAACACCATATTGAGAAGTCCCGCCGCAAGGTCGCTCCTTGTCGCCAGATCGTCCACCTTGCCGAAATTCGCCGCGGTGAGGTTTGCGGGCAAGCCGAAATCCTTGTCCGTCATTTCCTTTATCTGCAAGTCCACCCTGCCGACGTCGCCGTCCGCCGCAAGCTCGACTATGGAATCAATACTGCTTACGCCGCCGAGCAGCTTTTTCGACAGGCCCATAACGGTGCCGCCGCCCACGCCGGTGCCGCCAAGATATTCAAAGGAATATCTGCCGTCCGTGCAGTCGCCGTACGTTATCGACGTGCCGGTGCCCATGCTGACTATGACCGCGCGGTCGAGCCGCGACAGAAAAAGCCCGCCCAGTCCCACGCAGTTGAATTCCTTGACGTGCTCGCAGGAAAGCCCGTATATCGGACTTTTTATCATAGTGGAGCCGACGCCGGTTATCATAACCTTTTCTATATCGGAAATACCGAGCCCGTTTTCGCTCGTGAATTTGCCGAAAGCGCCGTAAACGCTCGTCACCGGATCGGTCGCGCGGACGAACATCGGCTGTATCAGCCTTTTGCCGCTGTCAAACCCGACGATCTTCGTAGTGCTGCCGCCTATGTCTATACCTATAATTACGCTCAATTTTATACCTCTGTTATCTTTTTTATCAATATTATCACATTTGATCACGTTTGTCAAGCGGTATTGCGGTACCGTGTTAATCATTTTCCGAATATTTTAAAAGCAGCCGGCACAAACAAAAATAACGCCATATAAAAATACTTACAAAATGTAAAGAACTTTGTGACTTTTGCACTTTAAATCCGTACTATAATAGCAAAAGCGCTTTTGAACCTAAAACAAAACGGAGATCAAAATGGATGATTGTGAAATAGTAAAGTTGTTATTTGAGCGCAACGAATCGGCTATTGAACATTTGCGGCAAAAATACGGCGCAAATTGTTTTACGATTGCTTACGGTGTACTTAAAAACAAGCAGGATGCGGAGGAAGCGGTATCTGACGCATATTATGCGATTTGGAATAAAATTCCTCCCGAAAAACCTGACGTATTATGCGCATACTTGTATAAAACCGTGCGTAATCTGGCGATTCATAAATATGAAGCGAGAAATACCGACAAAAGACGTGCAAATACTGTTGCTGCGCCTATATACGAGCTTGAAAGCTGTATCGGATCGGATTATGATCTGCAGCAGATATATGAGGAACGCGAGCTATCGCAGATCATCAACAGATTTCTTAAAACACTGAAAGAAGATGACAGAAAAATGTTTTTGTGCCGATATTTTGCAAATATGGAATATAAAGAAATTGCAAAAAAGCACGGGTTTACACAAAGCAAAGTTAAAATGTCTGTTCATCGCAGCAGGGAAAAACTAAAGAAACTACTGATTAAAGAGGGGTATTACAATGGATAAGATATTTATTTTGTACAAAGCCTTTGATAACGTTGAAGACGATATGATTAAAGAAGCTATGGAGTGCACAAAGATAAAGAACGAAAACAACAGGATTCGTTTAATTCTTGCGTCGGTATCCGGTGCGGCTGTTATATGTTTATTTATCGGTATTTTCATAGTGGTATCAAAAACAGCAAAACCATATACATGCAATCAATCACTGATCGAGCTGACTGCAGAGCAAACAACACCAGACAGTGTTATATCAAATGATAGTGTGGAATATATTCCGAAATTCAGGCAACCGTCAATTGAGAAAGTCTATAATACGGAGCCTTACAGCACACTTTTACCGAGATATATGTTATCCGGTTATGTTGCCGTAAAAACTTATCAGCCCTTATATGATGAAGAAATCCACGATTCTTCATTTGATCCGGTTTATCTTGAATTGACGTTTCTCGATGACAGTCAAAGGCTGCTGTCCGATGACATGAAAGACCCGACTGTTGTTGAAGAAAACATATTAAAATATTCTTTCGGATTGCCGAATCTGCAAATCAATGTATACAGTAAGAGTATCGACGAGAACAGCGGATATCATTTTGCAGATATAAATGATAAAAAAACATACGATTTATCATTAGTACCTTCAAAGGTTGATCCTACAGAATATACCGCAGAAGAACTGAATGAAATATATGCCGGTATATCGTTTATAAATTGCGCCGTGTTTACTCCTGAGCAAATTACGGAAGAAGTTATTGAAAGCAGAACAAAAGTAGGAGATAACGGCGGGATATTTATGATTTATATTTACAGCGACGGATATATTGTCGATTATTCGCTTATATGTAAAGACGCTAATTCAATGCCATCGATTAAAGAGTTATATAAAATGGTGTCATCACCGTTATCATTTGAAAAATAAAAGAAGAATGAGAAAAAACGGCGCCTCGCCGCGCCGGCGCAATATCAAAAAACCCCTTGACTTTTCGGTCGGGCGGGATTATAATAAATCAGGCTTTGTTATTTTCATCCGTTTTGAAGAGCGTAAATCCGACAAGGTCATAAAACCGACGTTATAAACCGGTCAGCCGAGGATAGCATTGACCGGTTTTTTTAAACGGATTTTGCGCGGTCGCGCATCCCGGACAAAGCTTGATTGAATTTATATAAGGAGGACTTTATTTTGAAAAAGTTTATTACCCTGTTTCTTATCGCGGCGATGGTTTTCGCCGCCGCGTCCTGCAATATGACGGGCGGCAGCGATACCGTTACCGGCGATAATAAGGTTCCCGAAAACACCCCGGGCGGCGGATCATATCCGCGCGTAACGTATTACGACAGAAAAGAAGGCTATAAATACGCCGCTTCTCTGCAGAACGCTCATCTGACTTATAATTACGGCAGAGATATCAGCGACGGAAACGGCGTCGTTTCATTTTCTTTCGAGTTTCTCAACTGCGAAGATTACCATTATCACCGCAGATACACGCTCGTCGGATATGACGAGGCGCGCAAAGGAAATCTCGACGAAGCCGACGACCATATCGCCATAGTTTACGACAACGGCAAATACGTGCTGTACGACTTTTACAGAAAACTCATCGTCGACGATTTTCCGATGACGGAGGCATATGAAAACAAGACGTTTTTACCCGAAAACCTCGGGTCAAAAACTTTCCCGATCCTCAAGGAGACGAAGGATTTTGAAAGCGGCACCAAATCAAAGGACAAGACGGACACGTACTGTGAGAGAGTTGAAATAAGCGTCGATTCTTCGCTTTGTTCAAACGCCAAAGGCTACGAGCTGAAAACGAGGATCGTCACGCACGGAACGACCGACCACGAATCTCAGTATACGAATTACAAATTCTATTATGATCCCGACACCGAGATAGGTCTGTACTGCGAATTCTATTTCGTGAACGATCCGAAGATCAAAATGGACCAGACCTCCGGCGACGCGTATAACGAGTATTCAAGCGAGCTGTCGGAAAGGGTCGAGGTGACGTCTTATCAGATCGGCAAAGTGTCGCCCGGCGACGTTAAAGCGAAGGTCGCCGAGGTCATGAAAGGGCACGAATCGGAATACAAACACATAAGCTATGGCGAATACGGCGATTTATTCGCATAACGACGGCGAAGATCGATCTGCCGCAAACGGTTCCGGCTTAATACCCGACCGTCATAAGGAAGTTTTTTCACCTCACGTTCGAGTGGTGAGTAAGTGCGCACTTAAGAAAAGCAGACTGAGAACAAAATCAGTCTGCTTTTTTTTCCTTATCTATTGACAAACGGCGTTTCGTGATATATAATGCAGACCTGAAAAGTGTTTCAGATGTTACACATTTCGGCAAAGGAGTTTTCTATGAACGAAAATGAGACAGTCGGGCTGATGCTCGCCTCGCCTCTGTTCGGGGGCGTTGACAGGGATGAGCTTTTGCGGCTCGTTTCCCTCTCCGGCACGCGCTCTTACGAAAAGGGCGAAAACATTATCGCGGGTCCGCCTTCGCTTTACCTCGTTCTCGACGGCAGGGCGGTAGTGCGGCGCTCGGGCGACGGACAGACCGTTATACTGAACGTAAAGCAGCCGGGCGAGGTTTTCGGCGCGGCGCAGCTTTTCGGCGACGCGGGGCTTACCGACGTGACCGCCGCGTGCAGATGCCGCTGTCTTGTTATCCCGCGCGAAGCGGTCGAGGAGCTTTTGTTCCGTGACCACGGCTTTACGCTCAACTACATCGCGTTTTTGTCCGACCGGATAAGGTTTTTGAACAAAAAGATCGCTTCCTTCACGGCGGGCGACGGCGAAAAAACGCTTGCGGGTTATCTTCTCTCCTCGACCTGTGAGGACGGGCGGGTGAATCTGCCGTCGAATATGTCGGCTCTCGCGCAGTCGCTGAATCTGAGCCGTCCGACGCTTTACCGCGCGTTCTCTTCGCTTGAAAAACGCGGCGTCATAGAAAAAAACGGCGCCTTAGTGCGTATAATATCTGTTGAAAAACTGAAATCAATATAAAGGAGATACAAAAAAATGAAAAAAATCACAGCGATCGTTCTGACAGTTATACTGGCGTTATCCGCCGTCGTAATGACGGCGTGCGGTACGCCCGCGGAGGAAAAGCCCTCCGAGATACGCGTACTCACGCTTATGGGTCCCACGGGCATGGGCATGGCGAAAATGATAAACGACAGCAAAGACAATAAAGCGAAACAGAATTACAAATTCACCGTCGCTTCGGCTCCCGATCAGATATCAGCCGAGGTCATAAAGGGCGATTTTGAGATCGCCGCCGTCCCGGTAAACCTCGCCTCCGTGCTTTACAACAAGACCGAGGGAAAGGTCAAGGTCGCGGGCGTGAACACGTTGGGCGTGCTTTACGTGCTTGAAAACGGAAACACGGTAAATTCCGTCGCCGATCTGAAGGGCAAAAAGATAGTCGCGACCGGTCAGGGCGCAAACCCCGAATACACGCTTCGCCACATACTGAGCAAAAACGGCATAGACCCGGATAAAGACGTTACGATAGAATACCTCGCCGAGCACGCCGAGCTTGCGACGCAGATGGTATCCGGCGCGGTGACGCTCGGTATGCTTCCCGAGCCTAACGTGACCTCCGTCATGCTCAACAACAAAGACGTGCGCATAGCGCTCGACCTTACGAAGGAATGGAAAAATGCAACCGACAGCGACCTCGTTCAGGGCTGCATAATAGTCAGCGCGGAGTTTGCGGAAAAGTATCCGACCGCTCTCAAAACGTTCCTTGAAGAATACAAGGCGTCGGTCGACTTTGCGAACAACAGCGTCGACGAGGCGGCTCAGCTCATAGAAGCCGCGGGCATCGTCCCGAAGGCGGCGATTGCGAAAAAAGCCCTTCCCAACTGCAACATAGTTCTTATCACCGGCAAGGAAATGAAGGCTCCCGTCGAGGGAATGCTCAAAGTATTGTTTGACGCGAACCCGAAATCCGTCGGCGGCAAGCTGCCGGACGAGGCGTTCTATTACGGAGTGAAATGAAAAAGCGGGCGAGCCTGCCCGCGCCTCTCCGTCCGGTGCTCGCCTTCGCGTTCTGGATCGGAGTATGGTGGATAATTTCGGCGATCGTCGGCAGCGAGGTGCTTGTGCCCTCGCCGCCCGCCGTCGCCGTGCGGCTGTTTGCGCTTTTCGGTACCGCGGAGTTCCATTTGTCCGTTTTGTTCTCTGTTCTGAGGATAACCGCGGGCTTCGCCTCGGCGGTGCTTATCGGCACGGTCACGGGGATACTCTGCGCGGGTTCGAAAACCGCCGACGCGCTTTTGTCGCCGCTTTTCGGCGTTATCAAAGCCACGCCGGTAGCCTCGTTCATAATCCTCGCGCTCGTGTGGATAAACAAGGAAATAATACCCGTGTTCATATCCGCTCTTATGACGCTCCCCGTCATACACGGAAACGTCAGGGAGGGGATTCTGAAAACGGACGTTCAGCTTATCGAAATGGCGCGTATCTTCGGTTTAAGCAGAAAGCAGAAGCTTTTGAAGATATATCTGCCGTCCGTTTCGCCGTATCTTACGGCGGGCGTCCGCACGAGTCTCGGGCTCGCGTGGAAAGCCGGGGTCGCCTCCGAGGTGCTCTGCTTTGCCGCCCTGTCTATCGGGAACAAGCTGTATCAGGCGAAAGTATATCTTGAAACGGCGGATATGTTCGCGTGGACTGTAACGGTCATAGTTATAAGCATGATAATCGAAAAGATACTGATGTCGCTGATCACGGCGTATCAGAAGAGAAAAAGATATGACGGAAATAAAAAACCTGAAAAAAGCGTTTGATAAAAACGTCGTGTTCGACGGTTTAAGCCTCGCTCTGCCGGAGCGCGGCGTTTTCGCGCTGAAAGGACCTTCGGGCTGCGGGAAAACGACGCTTCTCCGCATAATAAGCGGTCTCGACCGGGATTACGAGGGAACTGTTGAATGCGGCGGCAGGATATCGTACGTTTTTCAGGAAAACCGGCTCATACCGACGCTTACCGCGTTTGAAAACGTGAATATCGTCTGTCACAACGAGGCTAAAACGCGCCGCCTGCTCGACCGCGTAAAGCTCTCAGATTCGATTGACAAATACCCCGGTGAGCTTTCCGGCGGTATGAACCGCCGCGTCGCCATCGCCCGCGCCCTCGCGTACGATCACGAAATACTTTTGCTTGACGAGCCGTTCACCGCGCTCGACGAGGAGGTAAAAGCCGACGTCACAGCGCTTATAAAAGAGCTTGAATCCGACCGGCTCGTTATCATGGTCACGCACGACCCCGACGAGGCCTCCGCGATGGGCGCGGAAGTTATAGAATTGACGAGCTGCGCGCGTATCAACCTTTGAGCAGAGCTTTTATTATCCCGTCTGTTTCAGCTTTCACGCCGTCGAAATCGACGGCTGTTTTATATATCGCCTCAAGCCTGTCGTGAGCCGCCCCCGCCTCGCGTATCAGCCGTTCCGACTGCTCCCCGAGCGTGTTTTTTATATTCTCGCATATACGCAGTCTTTTTCTGACGTCCTTCAGCTTATCCGCCCTGACGAAGCGCTTCATGTTTATCAGCTTCGCAAAGCCGTTTCTGTCTGTGTCCGCCATTCTGCCGGTCACGCGATAATAAACGCACGCGTCGGGCAGAAAGACCGCCTCGCAGTTTTCGGGCAGAAGCGTGTCGAGACTGTAAAAAAAACTGACGTTTTTCTTTTTCAGCTCCTCTTTCAGCTTGTTCATGAACAGATAAGCGGAGCCGTGCTCGTCGCACACGCCTACGGTTTTCTCAGCCGCTTTTTCAAACGTGTCGAGCGTTATTTTTCCTTTTGCCGAGAACGCCGATATCTGCCTGTGCTCAGCGCCGCCCGCCGCGCCTTTTATCTGTTCCGCCTCGCGCCTTGCCGCGGCGGTCATTTTTTCGCCGTCGACGCAGGAGGAGACGATATTCAGCGCCTCCCTCGCCGCCGCCCCGGCGTAGCCGCGGTACGACGACGATTTTTTATGCAAAAGCGAGCATTTGTCCGTCAGCGAAATAATATCATCTCTGCGCTTTTTCAGCTTCGCCGCGTCGAAAAACGGATAGAAGTCGAATAAAATATCGGCGGCGCCCGGATATTTCGGGTCGGTGAGATGCGGCGAAGTGCCGTCGAGCATACCGAACGACAGCGACGGTATGACGATACCGTCGAGCGAGCCGGGATCCGACGAGCAGTAATAATAACAGACCTTATGCCCTTTTTTCTCCGCCGCCTCCGCCGTGCGGCGCATCATCGACGATTTGCCCGTACCCGGTCCGCCTTTTATAACGTACAGCGTATCGAATTTCGCCGGGTCGAAAATTTTATCGAAGCAGCTTATGAATCCGCCCGACGTATTCATCGCGGCGAAGTATTTTTCGGTTTTCAACATAAAAAAGCCCTCCTGTCATACTGATGTATGATATGAGGACTTTTTCGTTTTTGTTAATTATTTTGCGAGATATTCCTTTGCAAGACGCTCGGTATCCTGCGCTATGACCTTTTCCTCGTTCGTCGGGATGAGGTATACGAGGACCTTCGATTCGTCCGTGGAGAGCTTTACGATGTTCGGCTGGTGGTGCGACACGGCGTTCAGCTCCTCGTCGATCTTTATGCCGAGGTAGGAAAGTCCGGCGCATACGCGGCTTCTCAGCTCGGGGTTGTTCTCGCCGAGGCCGGCGGTGAATACGAGGGCGTCGATGCCGTCCATCGCCGCGGTGTAGGCGCCGATGAATTTCTTTATCTGATACGCGGTGATCTTTGTGACGAGCTGTGCTCTCGGATTGCCCTCCGCCGCCGCTTTTTCTATATCGCGGCTGTCGGAGGAAATGCCGGAAACGCCTAAGAAACCGCTCTTTTTGTTCATTATCTCGTTCATTTCGGCGGGAGTATAGCCCTCGCGCTCCATAACGAACGGAACGATAGCCGGGTCGATGGCGCCGCAGCGCGTACCCATGATTATACCGTCAAGAGGCGTCAGGCCCATGCTCGTATCGAGCACCTTGCCGTCCTTTACGGCGGAAATGGAGGAGCCGTTGCCGAGGTGGCAGGTGACTATTTTCGTACCTTCGGCTTTGCCGCCCATTATCTTTATCATCTCGCCGGAGACGAAGCGGTGGGAGGTGCCGTGCGCGCCGTAGCGGCGGATCTTGTATTTTTCGCAAAGCTCGTGCGGAAGCGGATAAGTATAGGCTTCCTCGGGCATCGTCTGATGGAAAGCGGTGTCGAATACGAGGACCTGCGGCACGTTCGGCATAACGGCGGTGCAGCCCTTTATGCCCATAAGGTGCGGAACTGTGTGGAGCGGCGCGAAGTCAACGCATTTTTCAAGCTTTTCTATGACCTCGTCGGTGATGAGAACGCTCTCATAGAAGTACGGACCGCCGTGAACTATGCGGTGGCCGACAGCCTCTATCTCGCTCATATCCTTGATAACGCCGATCTCGGGATCGGTAAGCGTGTCGACAAGTATTTTCGTCGCCACGGCGTGGTTTTCCATCGGGATCTCTTTTACTATTTTGGGGGAATCGCCTTTTCTGTGCTCGATCTTGCCCTCGGCTCCGATACCCTTCGGAGTCTGCGTGCCTATACGCTCGCAAATGCCCTTTGCAAGGACTTTATCGGCGGCGGTATCGAAAAGCTGATACTTCAGGCTGGACGAGCCGGCGTTTACAACAAGTACGTTCATTTGATTTTCTCCTGTTTTTATTTAATACCCGATGATTATACACTATTAAAAGTGTTTTTTCAAGCGTAATTTGATAAAATATACGAACTTTTTTTTAATTTTCGTTTATTTGTCGCCGTCCGAGCAGTGTACCGTAAAAGCACCGGCTTCGGTATCCCAGCCGTCCTTCAACAGCAGCTCGTCCCAGTCGGCTTTCGTTCCGTTGAAATTGATGTTTGCAAGCGCGCTGCTGTGATAAAACGCCTGACTGCCGATTATCGCGACTGTACCGCTCACGTTTATATCGGTAAGCGCGGTGCAGAAGCTGAAAGCGCCTTTGCCTATCTCCGTCACGCCGTCGGATATAATAACGGACGCGAGCGCATTACAGCCGTCAAACGTGTAATCGGATACCGTTTTTACGCTCGACGGTATCGTTACGGCTTCGAGCTTCTGACAGTCGCGGAACGCGCTCATGCCCAAGTTTTTAACGCCCTCGGATATCGTTACGTCGGTCAGGTTTGGACAGCTTAAAAACGCCGCGTCGCCGACGGTTTTTACGCCGGACGGTATAACGACGCTCTTTATTCCCGCGCCGTAAAACGCATACAAGCCTATTTCCGTTATTCCGTCGGGGATGTTGACCTCGGAAAGCGCGGGACAGTTGCGGAATACGCCCTGCTCTATCACGGTCATATTTTTGCCGAGCTTCGCTTTTTCAAGCCTGACGCAATCCTGAAAAGCGTTTACGCCCACGTTCTTTACGCTGTCGGGCAGGATCATCTCCGTCAGCGCCTTGCAGGAGTAAAACGCCTCCCTGCCTACCGTCACGACGCCGTCCGGCAGCGTGACGGAGACGAGCTGTTCGCATTCGTAAAACGCGCCGTCGGCTATGACCCTTGCGTTATCATGTACGTTAACTTCCGTAACGTCCGAATCCTTCGCTTTTATCAGAGCCGCGTACGGATTGCTTTCGTTTCCGATATACAATGCTCCGTCGTATTCGTTCAGCTGCACCGCCGTCCCCGTGAACACGTCCGCGCCGACGCTTTCGATGCTGTCCGGCACCGACACGGAGGCAAGGCTTCTGCAGCTGCAGAAAGCGTAGTTTCCGAGGACCCGTACGCCACGGCCGACAGTCGCCTCCGTAAGGCTCTGACACTGATCGAAGGCGCCCTCGTCAATCACCCTGACGCTGTCGGGTATCGCGACGGTTTCGAGCTTGTAACAGCAGGAGAACGCGTTCATACCGATGCTTTCAACGCCGTCGCCTATCGCGAGGCTCGCCAGATTACGGCAGTCGTAAAACGCCCCGGCGCCTATTCCGGTCACGCTGTCGGGAATTTCAACGGAGGCAAGGCTGCCGCAGTTTCTGAAAGCGGCGTCGCCGACGCTCTTTACGTTTTTGCCTATCGTAACGCTTACAAGGTCTGAACAGTTATAGAAAGCGCTGACGCCGATATCGACGACCGCGTCGGGTATGACGACGTCGGTCAGCTTGCCGCACGAGCTGAAAGCGCCGCCGGCTATGACCGCGGTATTATCGTTTATGATAACGCTGCTTATCCCGGAAGCGTTCGCTTTGATCAGCGCATGATACGGATTTGTACCGTTGCCGAGATACAGAGCGTTGTCGAACTTTGCATATTGCAGCTTATTGCAGCCGGAAAACGCGCCGCTGCCGATGCTTATCACGCTGTCGGGTATAGAAACCGCAGTTATGCCGCTGTTGGTGAAAGCGTTGTTGCCTATACGCGTAACGCCGCCGTGCAGCGTGACGGAAACAAGACTTCCGGTCGAAAAAGCGCCGTCTTTTATTTCCGTAACGCCGGCGGGTATAACGACGTCGCCCAAGCCTCCGCAGCCGTAGAACGCGTCCTCTCCGACAGTCAGAAGATCCGGGGGAAGCGTAATGCTTTTGACGTAAGTGCAGTACTTAAACGCACCGCCGAGTATCTCTTTGACGGTCGACGGTATATTGACCTCCTCGAGCGCGGTGCATTCGTTGAACGCGCCGAAGCCGATCGTTTCCAGCCCCTCGGGTAAAGCTATTCTGTTGAGGTTGGCGCATCTGTCAAACGCATAATTATCAATCGTTTTTACCGAATCCGGCACCTCGACATTTTTGATCGTTCTGCAAAGTCTGAACGCGGTCTCGCCAATCTTCGTCACGGGTCTGCCTTTGTGAGAGGACGGTATAACGACGTCCTCCGGCATATTTTCGACGTTTCTCGCCCTGACGTCGTAACTGCCGTCTTCAAGAACGGTATATACGAAATACTCGTCCGCGGTATGCTGTTCCTCCGCGGGCGCGCCGCTGCTAACGTATTTGAAAATATTGACGACGTCCTTGTTGTTGACCGCCCCGTCGCCGTTAAAGTCGTATTTCGCGTCATAAGCCGAAGCCGAGGAAACGAATTTGAAAAGCGAAACGACGTCCTTGTTGTTGACCGCGCCGTCCGCGTTCACGTCCCCTTTCAGCAGCGCCGACAGACCCGGCGTCAGAGCCGCCGCCGTCAGTATTGCGGATATCAGTATCGAGCAGATTACCTTTTTCACTTTTTTCTCCTTACAAAATTGTTTTTCTGATATATATATTAAATCTATCAAATTATCAAAATCGCACAGTTTCGTGAACATATTGTAAATTTGCGCCGCGTATTAAAACCTGTACGGGAAACCGGCGCGGAGCCTGACTGCGGTTTAATTGAACGTTTGCCCTGTTTTTTTGTAAATATTGCTTTCTTTTATCCGAACTTTTTTTCTTTTTCTCTTGCTTTTTCATTTTTTTGATTTATAATATATGCAAATACCGGAGACGAGGCGGATCATGGCTGTTTTTCTTATCTGCGAATTCGACCCGTTCCATTACGGGCACGAATATATAATAAGCGAGGCGAAGAAGGCGCGTCCGGGCGAGGCGCTTATCTGCGTTATGAGCGGAAATTTCGTCCAGCGCGGGCGCCCCGCGTCATACGACGCTTACACCCGCGCGGAATGCGCGGTAAAGGGCGGCGCGGACCTCGTTCTTTCCCTGCCGTTTCCGTGGTGTATGTCGAGCGCCGAGCATTTCGCCTTCGGCGCGCTGTCCGTTATATCGGGCTTGTACCGGCAGGGCGACGCGCTCGTTTTCGGCTCGGAATGCGGCGATATAAACGCGCTTGAAAAGACCGCGGACGAGCTGTCCTCGCCGGATTTCACGGCGGAGCTGACCGCGTACATAAAAAAGACCGGTCTGCCGTACGCCAAGGCGCGCGAGGCTCTTTCAGGCAGTTTTGTACTTTCCGGCAGAAACGATATTTTAGCCGTCGAATACCTGATCGCCGCGAAAAAGCTATGCCCCGGGCTTATTCCGATACCCGTAAAAAGAAACGACGGCTTTTTGTCCTCGACCGAAATAAAAAAAGCGGAAGACCCGCTTGAAATGCTCCCCCCGTACGCGAAAGAAGTATTATACGCCCGCGAGCCCGCTTGTATGGAGAACGCGGAGCGTATCCTGCTGTCGCACCTGCGCGCGTCGCCTTTTACGCGCGCCGCCGACGGCGAGCACGGACTTTTATCGCGAATATCCGCCGCCGCGAGGGAGGCGGACGGGCTTGGATCGCTTTTTGACCTCGCCGCGTCGTCTCAATTCACGAACGCGCGGATACGCCGCGTTATACTCTATTCGTATTTCAACGTCGACCGGGCGTATCTTAAAGAAAAGCCGTGCTTTACTCAGCTTTTCGCGGCGGATAAAACGGGACTTTCGTTTTTGTCTGACGTGAGAAAAACGAAAACGGTGCAGATAATAACGAAACCGTCCGATATATCGAAGCTCTCCGAAAAAGCAAAAAAGCAGTACGGTATGAGCCGTCTCGCCGACGGTCTGTACTGCTTCTGCACGCCGGATATAACGCCCGCCTCGTATTTCCCGAAGCGCACGCCGTATATCGAAAAATAGTTTACTCGTTGTTCCCCGTCACAAAAACGACGGTATACTCCCTGAATTTTACAAGAGCCGCGGTCTCTACCGTATAAAACGGGACCGGGCTTTTTTTGTTTTCGAGTTTGCCGTAATATTCTTCCTTCAACAGCATGAACTCCTTCGGAGCGCCGAGCTCTTTCGTTATGTGATATTCAAGCGACGAGCGGAGCTTTTTGTCTTTGTCACCGCCATAGAACTCCGAAAGATACTCCGTAAAGTTACACTTCGTTTCCTCAAACGCCGTTATGCCGAAGCCGAAAAAACCGTTCAGCTCCGCGGCTCTGCCGGCGTTATCAAAAACGTAAGGCTCCGCGTATGACGGTCCCATCCATTCCGACACGGACGAGGCGATGTCGAAAAGACCGCATAAATATATCTGTACTTCTTTTTTGTTCATAACCGTTCCTATATCGCGCCGACAAGCTCGTTGAGCGTTCTTTCAGCCAAAAGCATTATCACGTGATCCGGCGCGTACTTCTGTACGAGCGAATAGTCAATATTATATTCCCAGCACGGCTCAGTAACGAAAACGTTGAAGCTCTCGGCGAAATACGGTATTATATTCAGTCCGTAGGAATCGAAAAGGAATATCGCGGACGGCATACCGGTATCGCCGGTTTCCGTCACGGAGACTTTGCCGCTGAAAAACGGGTTGACAAAGCTCCATATCCTCGCCGTGTTTTCCTTGTTTCTGCCGTACGGCGTTTTTTCCTCAAACAGAGCGGAAAGAAACGGCGCCGCCTCAAACATTTCTCCCGTACCCACGCCGCTGTAAACGGTCATATCCGTATCGTCTATCGTCTCGATATCAATATTGTAATCCGAAAGCTCCCTGTGCGGCAGTCCGAGCGCTTCCATTACCGCCTGATAGCCGTAAAACGCGCCGAGCTCCGTCCAGTGGGAATCCAGCTTATAGTAAAGCTTTCCGCAGTCCTTTTTCTCCGTCAGCGCCTTTGTCAGATCGACGACCGTAACGCCCTCGACCCCGGACAGCGCGGCGACCGCCTGCTTCATCCGCTTTGACGGCTCCTCCACGTTGTTTTTCATCTCCTCCGTCAGCTCCTCCGGGTAAACCGTAAGAGGATCGGGAACGATAACATAAACGATATTCACCGGCTTGCCGGCTTTCGTCTCCGCGCGCTGTACGCGGTAACGCGCGTTTTTCTTTATTTTTTCTATCTCACCCGAAGAAAACGCGTTCGTTCCGTACGCGTCGGAAAGAACTCTTTTCTCAACCACGCGCGAGCCGAGCGTTACCGCAAGGCCTCTGTTCTCCGCGCCGCTGTTGTTTTTCAGCTTGCAGACAGCCTCCGGGCTTTCCTCTTTTCCGGGCGCTTTCGCGGTGAGGCGCGCCTCGGCGCTTTTTCCTTCAAGCGGAACGGACGCGGCGAAAAATTCTCCGTCCGCTTTTATTTCCGATACGAAGCCGCCGCATACGAGCTTTATAACGGAATCCTCCTCGCAGGAGCCGTATATCAAAGCGACGCCCGGCTCGAGCAGCGTGTTGCCCTTTATCGACGGGACAGCCGTATAGCTTTTCGGTCTTGTTGTGACCGCCGCGGTCGTCGTTTCCGCGTCCGTTTCGGTTTCCGTTTCCGTTTCCGTTACGGTATCGTCAGCGCTTTCTTCGTCTGTTTCCGGCTCTGCTGTCTCGGACGCGGACGTCATTTCTTTTGTCGCGCCGTCCGTTTCCGACACGGAGGAATACGTATCAGTCTCCGCCGCCGTCGTTACGGCGGGCTTATCCGAGCAGGCGGCAAACGAAAGCAGGAGCGCGGTCAGGACAAGCGCGGCTGCGCTTTTTTTCATATCTCCATTATGATAGGCAGAAGCATAGGCTTGCGTTTTGTTTTCAGGCTTATATACTTCGCCATCTCGTCCTTTATGCGGTTTTTCATCGCCGTGAAATCACGGTCGTTGTTATCGTAAAATTCCTCTATTATCCCGGCGGCTATGTCGCGCAGCTCGTCCATCATTTCCTCAGCCTCGCGCACGTAAACGAAACCGCGCGAGAATATCTCGGGTCCCGAGAATAAAAGCCCTGATTCCGCGGAAACGGACGCGGCGACGATTATGATGCCGTCAAGCGACAGATGGCGGCGGTCGCGCAGGACGATGCTTCCGACGTCGCCCACACCGTAGCCGTCGACAAGCACCTTGCCGGACGGTATCGTGCCGCCCCAGCGCGCGCCTTTCGAGTCTATTTCAAGCACTTTGCCTATTTCGGAAATGAATATGTTTTCCGGCTTTTCGCCGATAAAAATCGCAAGATTCCTGTGCGTGGCAAGATGCTTGTATTCGCCGTGTATCGGCATAAAGTATTTCGGTTTTGTAAGCGCGTGCATCGTTTTGAGCTCCTCCTGGCACGCGTGACCGGAGACGTGTACGTCCGATACGACGGCGTCGTAGATAACGCTCACGCCGCGGCGGAACAGCTCGTTTATTATGTTGTTGACGAGCTTTTCGTTTCCGGGTATCGCGTTTGCGCTTATGACAACGACGTCGTTAGGCGAAAGCTCTATCCTGCTGTGGTCGGAGAACGCCATCCTGTAAAGCGACGACATCGGCTCGCCCTGGCTGCCCGTGCAGACGACGGTGAGCTGCTCGGGCTTGTACCGCTTTATATCGTTTATATCAATCAGAGTGTCGGGCGCGGCGTGCATATATCCGAGATCCATCGCGCAGGACACGATATTCTGCATGCTCCTGCCGTTTATTATTACTTTTCTGCCGTATTTTTCGGCGGTGTTTATTATCTGCTGTACCCTGTGTACGTTTGACGAAAACGTGGCTATCGATATGCGCTTGTCGGCGTTTTTGAAGAATATCGAATCGAGCGAGGCGCCGACCGTGCGCTCGGACGGTGTGTAGCCCGGTCTTTCCGCGTTAGTCGACTCGCACATCAGAAGAAGTACTCCCTCGTTCCCGAGCTCGCCGAGGCGCGGCAGATCTATCATCGGGCTGTCGACCGGCGTCAGATCTATCTTGAAGTCGCCCGAGTGTATTATCATACCGAGCGGCGTGTTTATCGCAAGGCACACCGCGTCGGGTATGGAGTGGTTGACGTTTATGAATTCGACCTCAAAGCAGCCGAGCTTGATTTTCTGCCCGGCGCGCACGACGTTGAGGTCGGGCGTTATTTCAAACGTGAATTCGTCGAGCTTTGACTGAAGTATCCCCAGCGTAAGCGGCGTGCCGTAAACGGGCGGGGATATCTGCTGAAGCACGTACGGAAGAGCGCCTATATGGTCCTCGTGGCCGTGCGTAAGAACTATGCCCTTTATCTTCTCCTCGTTTTCTTTGAGATACGTAATATCGGGTATCACAAGGTCGATGCCGAGCATATCGTCGTCCGGGAAGCCGAGACCGCAGTCGACGACGAGTATCTCTCCCTCGTATTCAATGACGGCTAAATTCTTCCCTATTTCGTATAAGCCTCCGAGCATGGCTACTTTGAGCTTGCCCCGCGGCAGGTCTTTTTTCTTTCTTGGCATTTTTGTTCCTTTCAAAATTACAACATCGAAAAACTTCCGCGAATCATCGCGGTTTTTATTCTGTTTTGTATATGTAACGGCGGTCTGCGCCGACCCGCCGCTTATGATCTTCTATTATTATATCATTATAAAGCGCCGCCTTCAAGCGACTTATATAAATATTCTATGAACGGAGTCGGGAAACACGGTCAAATCAAAGCGCGCGGCGGTTTATCCGGCGCTTCCCTTGCCCATTCTCATCATTATTTCGGCTACCGCGTCCTCCGCCGCCTCCTCGCTGTCTGCGGATATGACTATCCTTATCCTGTCGGAATCGTCCGCCATCGCGACGCCCTCCGCGTCGCCCTCGACTATGCTGACGCCGTCCGTGGCTTTGACCTGATACGGCATATACGCCTCGTACAGTCTTCTCATGCACGACGCCTTTTCATCTCCGCCGACGGCTATATCGCGGCGGCGTATAACGCATCCGGCGTATTTGTCCGCCGCCTCGGCGAGCGAAAAACCGTTTCTTTTAAGCTCCGACATAAGTCTTGCCGCGCAGAAAAGCGGATCGTGGCACCACATACAGTAAAGCCGCGCCTTTCTCGCCTCACCGTCAAGAAACAATTCGTGCGACGGTCTGCTGAAATAACGCATAACGCGAAGCCCGCGCTTTTTTGCCGTTTTTTCATATATCTGCGGCAGAAAGCAAGGAAGCGACACAACAGGCGTTTCCTCCGGCTGAACGAGCGACAAAAGTATGAGAAGACAGCTGTCGAACGAGCAGAAAAAGCCGTTCTGCCCCAGAAGCATCGCGCCGTCCGAGGCGTTGAGAGTAAACTCGTCCTTTTCCGTATAAGGCGTTCTTTTCCCATCCGTCACGGCTCCCGCGGCGGTTAAAGCGCCGTTTACGCCGTCCGTTTCGTCCGAGGCGACGACGGAAACGCGCACGCCTCCGAGCGGAGCCGACGCGGACAGCGCGTGAAGATAAAGGAGCTTCAAACCGCTGATCTTCGTTATTTCGCCCTTCTCCCCGCGTTCGCGCTCCGAAAGATACGCCTCTGTTATCGCCTTTTCGCACGCGGGCGTAAGCGCCATGCCCGTAATATCGTAAAACGACAGCCTGATACCGCCTCCGTCCGGCGAGACGTACACGGTCAGCTCGCATCCGTAATATGAACCGGCGAGCGCCGCGGCAAGCCTGCCAGTTTCGCCGAAATCGTAAACGGCGGCTCCGCTGTCGCATAGCGCGGCGGCAAAAAGTCCCGCCTCATAGCCGCTCTTTCCTCCGTTGTCACAGCACACGCCGACGACGCCCTTGACCGACGCCGACACCGCAGAAGCGATACGGCAAAGCTCATACGGTATATCCTCGCTCTGCGGCAAAGCTATGCCGCCGCCGCAAAACAGTTTGTTTTTTATTATCATTTTGTCCTCCCTGTTTTTTATAACGGTCTTGCCCGTGCCTATGACCGTGCCGGAGCCGAGCCTGACGCCGTCGTTTATGACAGCGCCTTCACCTATAACGCATCCGTCGCGCAGGACGCACCCGTCCCCGACGGTAACGTTTCTCGCAAGTATGCAGCCGGTGATCGAGCAGTTGTCGGCGATGCTCACGCCGTCGAAGGCGACGGAATTTATAAAAGCGGAATTTCTGCCGAGACGGAAGCCGTCGCCGTATACCGAGCCCTCGGTCACGGGCTCGGCGTTCTCCGGCGCAAGCTCCCTGTTTGCGGCAAGGAATTCGGCGAAGCTGCCGATATCGCGCCAGATACCCGGCGCCTCGACGCCGCGCAGGAATTCTTTGTTCTCCATCATTCTGGGGAATATATCGCGCGAAAAATCGGACGGCTTTCCTGCCGGGATATAGTCGAGCGCGCGGCGCGACAAAAAGTATATGCCGGTATTCACCTTGTCGGATACGACCTGCTGCCACGACGGTTTTTCGGTAAACGACGTTATCCTGCCGTTTTTATCGCAGACGACGGCGCCGAAGCCGCGCGGATCCTTTACGGTATGCGTTATAACGGTCGCTGCCGCGCCGCTTTTTTTATGCTCCTCAAAAGCCGCCGAAAGATCGAGCGTGCAGACGGCGTCGCCCGATATAACGAGAAAATCGTCCGCCAGAAGGCTCTCCGCCGCCTTTACCGCGCCCGCTGTGCCGAGCGGCTCGTCCTCGCATATATAATAAAGATCGACGCCGCGGCAGCTGTCCGACAGGACCTCCTTTATCTTGTCGGGCAGATATTTCAAAGTCACTACGGCTGAATCGAAGCCGTTTTTGCATAAAAGCTCGCACAGTCTGACGAGATTCGGCTCTCCCCCGACCGGAAGCATCGGCTTCGGCACGGTGTCGGTCAGCGGTCTGAGCCTCGTTCCGAAGCCGCCGGCTAAAATAATCGCAGAATACATTGGAAAAACCTCGATAAAATTAAATAATAAAGAAGAAAGAACAAAGAATAAAGAATAAAAATCGGAAAAACGTTATTTGCGGGGCGTGAGGAGAAACAGCGGTTACAGATAATGAATCAATATATAATAAGCGCGCGGCGCGGTGGGGGGGACGCCCGCGCGCGCAGCTTACGCTGCATGCCCCGGATTTCACACTGTCCAAAAGCCCCGACTTATGTTGGGGGGTG
>CACZVC010000030.1 GCA_902784545.1 uncultured Ruminococcus sp.
ATTTAGCTTGCGAAGCAAATTTAGCTGGGCGAAGCCCAATTTAGCTCGCCGCAAGGCGAATTTAGCTGCGGTGTACTTCCTTACGAAGTACACCGCAACTCCGGCTTTTTTTACTTTGTTGTTATCTTACTTTTCTGAACGCGACTACCACGCCGGCGAGAGCTATGCAGGCAAGCGCCGCTATGGCTACAACGGACGCGTCGGAGGTGGACGGATTGGATCCGGAAGGATCGGGAGCCGCGCCGTCTTCGGTCTTTATCTCAACTTCCTTTATCGAGTTGCCGGAAATGCCCTTGAGCTCGTTCGGCGTGATTATGCAGTACGGCGTGCTCTGCGTGCCGTCGTACGCCTCAGCGTCAGCCTTGTTCTCAAAGAAAGCTATCCACGCCACGTCGATAGAAGAATCGGGCTCGACCTCGGCTACGTTGTGCTCGTTCTGCTGATCCTCGGCGTCACGGTCCGGCTCCATCGGGTCGAAACGGATAACGTTTCTGACCGTGTAATGAGTGCTGTCCCAGATAGAGGTAAGGGACGTCTTTTCGCTTACCGCGGTAAGGTCGATAAGACCGGTCTCCCACTTCTGAGTGTGCTTATACGTGACCGGTATAAACGGCTCGGCTTCGTTCACAACGTAAAGCTGTCCTCTCAACTGAACGCCGGTGCTGTCCTTTTCGGTAACTGTCCTGTATTTGATCTTCGCCCACTTTACAGTATCGGGATCGATCTCGGTGTGAGCGCCGTCGGCGCTGAAAGAGACCTGACCGTACGGGTCGTTGCCGGAGGCTACGATATGAGCGTAATCGAACGAATCGGCAGCAGTCGCCGCGACTGTGAGCGTCGCCGCAACGCAAAGGAGGATAACTAATGCTAATAATTTTTTCATGCTTTTTCTCCTTGTTGAATTTTTGTGAGTATATTATAACTCGTTTTTTAACATTTGTCAATAGTTTTTAATAAATTTTTGAAATTTTTCAAAGCGTTTATAACGGCCTGCCTTTATTTGCGGTGATGTGCGCCGTTTTATCCTCCGGCTGGCAAAAAAGCGGCTGAAATAAGGATCTTATTCCTTACCTCAGCCGCTTTTTATAGTTTTTATATTATCCTTACTTATTTCGGGATCTTTTCGTAGTCCTTCAAGAACTTGTCAAGTCCGCTCTTGGTAAGCGGATGGTCGATCATCTGCATTATGACCTTGTACGGGACGGTCGCAACGTCGGCGCCGGCGAGAGCGAGGTCGATAACGTGGATCGGGTTACGGGTGGAGGCGGCGACGATCTGCGTCGGAGCGTTCTGGATAGCGAACATATCGGCTATCTTCTGGATAAGCTCCATGCCCGTCCAGCCTATATCGTCGACTCTGCCGACGAACGGAGCGACGTAGGAAGCGCCCGCGTTGGAGGCGAGGAGAGCCTGACCGGCGGAGAAGCACAGCGTGCAGCAGGTCTTTATGCCCTCTTTGGAGAGTATCGAAACAGCCTTTAAGCCTTCCTTGCAGGTCGGGATCTTAACGATCATATTCGGGCGGATCTTGTTTATGGCTCTGCCTTCTTCGACCATCTTGTCAGCCTCGAGGGAGATGACTTCGCCGAATATAAGGGTCTCGGGGGAAACTATCGCCGAGATCTCGGCTATGGCGTCCTCGAATTTTTTGCCTTCTCTTGCGATTATGGACGGGTTGGTCGTGACGCCGGAAACTATACCGAGGGAATACGCGTCTTTTATTTCTTCGATATTAGCGGTATCTATAAATATTTTCATTTTTATTACTCCTTTATCATGGTTATGCCGCCGTTTGCGTTTTGCCGTAAGCGGCGGCATATTCATTCATTCAAGATCAGACACCCTTGGAGAGTCTTCTCTTCATTTCCTCGTTTGTGAAGTTGTTTTCGGAAACGTGTCCCTTAAGCGGGATGAGCTTCTCGTTGATGAGGTCGAGGAACCATTCGGGCTGCGGGAAGAAGTCGTGGTCGTATTCGGCGGACGGTGTGATCCAGTTGCGGGCGCCGAGAACTGCGGGCGGCGCGTCGAGGTAATCGAACGCGAGCGAGGTGATGTTCTGCGCCATGTCGTTGATCACGCTGCCGCGGAGGCACGCGTCGGTCGCGAGCAGGATCTTACCGGTCTTCTTTACGGATTCGAGAACGGGCTCATAGTTGAACGGAACAACGCTTCTGGCGTCGATAACGTCGCAGGTGATGCCGTATTTCTCTTCAAGTATCTGAGCCGCGTCAAGCGCTCTGTAAAGCGTTGCGCCGACGGTGAGTATCGTGAGGTCCTTGCCTTCGCGTCTGACGGCGCATTCGCCTATCGGTACTTCGTAGTAACCTTCCGGCACGCCTTCCTTGACGAACTTCTCGGGCATATCGTAGATCTTCTGGCTCTCGAAGAACACGACGGGGTCGGTTCCGGCAAGAGCGGAGTTCATAAGGCCCTTCGCGTCGTAAGGAGTTACCGGGAATACTACCTTCAGACCCGGGATATGAGCGCAGAGAGCGGTCCAGTCCTGGCTGTGCTGTGCGCCGTACTTGTTGCCGACCGGCACGCGGAGAACGACAGGCATCTTCAGACCGCCTGCGGACATGGACTGCCATTTCGCCATCTGGTTGAATATCTCGTCGCCCGCGCAGCCGATGAAGTCGGCGTACATAAGCTCGACTATTACACGGCCGCCCGCCATTGCGTAACCGGTAGCGGTGCCGCAGATAGCGGATTCGGATATCGGGGAGTTGAACAGTCTGTGATACGGAAGAGCCTCGGTAAGTCCTCTGTAAACGCCGAAAGCGCCGTTCCAGTCACGGACGTCCTCGCCGTACGCGATGAGCGTCGGATCCTCGTAGAACTTATCGAATATAGCCTCGAACAGACCGTCTCTGATGTTGTAAGCCTTCATCTTCGACACGGGGTTGCCGTCCTTGTCGAGGTAGTAACGGCTCTGACCGGCTATCTTCTTTACTCTTTCGTTTTCTTCCTTCGGCATTCTGACCTCGACGGGACGGTCGTCCATCTTGGCTATATGCTGGTTGGAGAACATGAAGTTTTCAAGGAACAGCGGATCCTTCTTGTAATCCGTGAACGGTGCGATCTCCGGATCGGAAGCGAGCATGAACATTCTGTGGTTGCGGTCAACGACAGCGTCGTGGATCTTCTTAAGTTCTTTTTCGGTGGCTACGCCGGCGTCGACGATCTGCTTCGGGAAAACGGTCAGCGGATCGAGTGCGCGCCAGAGTGCCTCTTCCTCGGGAGTTCTGTAGGTGAAAACGTCGGAGGTGGAGTGGCCGCCCAGACGGTAGGTAACGACGTCGAGAAGAACGGGGCCCTTGCCTTCCTTGAGCAGCTTCATCTTACGTCTGTAAGCGTCGATGATGGCGAGCGGGTTCCAGCCGTTGATACGCTCGGCGTTGAGCTGGTTCTGCGCGATGCAGCCGAGTCTTGCGAGGTCGCCGTACGCCATGGTCTCGCCCTTTGTCTGGCCGCCCATGCCGTAGTGGTTGTTGTTGAAGTTGAATATTATCGGAAGTCCGCCCTTGTAGCCGTCCTCCCAGAGCTCGTTGAACTGGTCCATCGCGGCAAAGTTCATAGCCTCGAAGACAGGTCCGCGGCCCGCGGCGCCGTCGCCGGCGTTCGCTACGACGATACCGTCGCGCTTGTTGCATTTCTTATAGAGGGCAACACCGGTCGCTATGGGGCCCGCGCCGCCGACTATCGCGTTGTTCGGGAATATACCGAAGGGGAGGAAGAAAGCGTGCATCGAGCCGCCGAGACCGCGGGAGAACCCCATGTTCTTGGCGAACAGCTCGCACATAAGACCGTACATGAAGTAATCTCTTGCAAGATCCTTTACGTTCTTCGCGGTGGAATACTTCTTAACGACCTCGTACTGAACGCCGCCGTTGTATTCTTCCATTATTTTGGTAAGCTCTTTATCGGAAAGCTTCTTTATCGCGGACATAGCCTTCGCTATGACCTCGTGGTGAGAACGGTGGGTACCGAAAATGAAATCGTTTACGCCGAGCTCGTAAGCCTGACCGACAGCGGTCGCTTCCTCACCTAACGCAAGGTGGGACGGACCCGGATACGTGAATTTTCTCTCGTTGTATTCGCCCTTTTTCTTAAGAGCAAGCAGCATTTCCTCAAATTCGCGGATTGCAACCATATCGGCGTACATTCCGAGGAAATCTTCCTTTGAAAAATTGTCTTTCTCATCGGCGACAGTTTTGTTGTACTCGCAGACCTTTATGTCCTTGAATTTGATAGTACGTTTTTTAAACTGGTCCTTGGGATTGACAAGCATTGACTTAGGCATTGTTGTTTTCTCCTTATATTATAAATTTTATTCAAATAATGCTTCACGTATGATCTCGCATACCGTCGGGTGCGGGAATACGATCTCTTTGAGGTTGTCCACCGTCATTTCGGTCTCTATCATCATCGCGCCGCCGTAGATAAGCTCGGCCGCGTAGTTGGCGATGAGATGCACGCCTATGACTCTGTTGTACTTCTTGTCGATTATGACCTTGCAGATGCCGTCTCCGCCTTCGTTTTCGGCGAGATATCTGCCGCTGTAAGCCATGGAGACCTTCTTTACGGCTATATCGTAGCCCTTCGCTTTAGCGGAAGCTTCGGTCTCGCCGACGCAGCCGACCTCGGGGTTGGTGTATATAACGGACGGGATGGCGTTGTATCTCATTCTGTCCTTCTTGCCGAGGATGTTGTTGACGGCGACCTCGCCCTCGCGGTAAGCGGTGTGGGCGAGCATTATCTTGCCGTTGATATCGCCCGCGGCGTAAAGTCCGGGAACGCTCGTCTTCATGTAATCGTCTGTAACGACGGCGCCGCGCTCCATAACGGGGTTCAGCGTTTCAAGACCGTAGCCCTGCGTTACGGCGCGTCTGCCTATGGAGCAGAGCACCTTGTCGGCGGGAGCGATCTCGACCTTGCCGTCGGGAGTCTCGAACTGTACGCCCTCGGGCAGAACAGCCGTGACCTTGCAGCCGAGATTGAATTTTATACCCTTCACCTTGTAGTTGTTAAGGAGTATTTTTGAGATCTCCGCGTCTGTCGGGCCGGCGATGTGGTCGAGCATTTCGACTATCGTCACCTCGGAGCCGACGGAGTTGTAGTACGACGCCATTTCAAGACCGATTACGCCGCCGCCGATGACGACGAGCTTCTTCGGTATCTCCTCGAGATCGAGGATCTCGCGGTTGGTCATCACAAAGCCTTTTTCATAAAGCTCGCGGAGGCCGGGGATGGGCGGCATTACGGGCATCGAGCCCGTGCAGAGGAGCAGGTTGACGCCGCAGTAGGTCTTGCCGTCAGCCTCTACCTTGAAGCCCTCTCCGTCCTTGCCAAGGATCTTGCCGTCAGCCTTGACGACGGTCACGCCGGCGTGCTTTTCCTGTGCGCCGATGCCGGAAACGAGCGTTTTGACGACCTTGTTCTTGCGCGCGATGACAGCCTTCTGATCTATGCTGCTGCCGGTAACGGCTACGCCGTATTTATCGCCGTGCTTTGTGTAGTCGTATATTTTAGCGGAATAGAGCAGAGCCTTTGAGGGGATGCAGCCTTCGTTCAGGCACACGCCGCCGAGCGCTCTTTTCTCTATGAGGACGGTTTTAAGACCGCCCTGCGAGGCGCGCAGAGCCGCGTTATAACCCGCGGGACCGCCGCCCAGAATGATCAGATCGAAATTTTCCATAAGCGTCTACCTCTTATTTGCAGAGCAGCAGAGAGAAATTCTCAAGCGCGGTGCAGAGATCCTTTAAGAATCTGGAGGCGGGAGCGCCGTCCACGGCTCTGTGGTCGTAGGTCAGCGATAACGCCATCGCCTGATACGGTTTTACCTCGCCGTTTACGACCTTGACTCTCGTCGTGATCGTGTTGACGCCTAAGATACCCGTCTGAGGCGGATTGATAACGGGCGTGAACGATTCGATGCCGAAGGAGCCGAGGTTGGAGATGGTGAAGGACGCGCCCTTCATCTTGTCGGGAGCGAGCGTGCCGGCCTGAGCGGCTTTCGCAAGCTCTTTCGCTTCCTTGGATATCTCGGCAAGCGATTTTTTGTCCGCGTTCATTATCGTCGGAACGAGAAGTCCCTTTTCCGTGTCGACGGCTACGCCGAGGTGTACTCCGCTGAATTTACGGAGAACGTCGCCCTCAAGCAGATGCGCGTTGAGGTTCGCGTGTTCGGGCTTTGCCAGGATCCTCGAAACGGCGTAAAGGATTATGTCGTTCAGAGTGATGTTCGGCAGTCCGAGCGCTTCCGCGTTGGCTTTGAGCTTTGCGCGGAACGCCATGATCTCGGTGGCGTCGAAGGAAGAGGTATTGGTGAGCTGCGCGGTGGTCGCAAGAGAATTGAGCATGTTCTTTGCGATGGCGCGGCGTACGCCGGACATCTTTTCGTCGACGTATTCGGCTTTTTCTTCCGCTTTTGCGGGAGCTGCCGCGGCGACAGCGGCGGCGGGCTTGTCTATATCCGCAACGGAGAACTTGCCGCCGATGCCGGAGCCTGCTTCGCCCTTGAAGGCGGCGGCTGCGGCGTACGTGGCGCTCGGTCCGTTTTCGATAAGACGTCTGACGTCAGCCTCGCAGACTCTGCCTTCGGCTCCGGTCGGAGCGGCGAATCTGTAATCGACGCCGGCTTTCTTCGCAAGCGCTTTGGCGCGCGGAGACGCGGGTACGAATCCCTCGGGCGCGGGAGCCGGAGCAGCGGCGGGTGCCGCGGCGGGAGCTTCCTCAGCCTTGGGAGCTTCAGCCTTCGGAGCCTCGGCGGGAGCCGCGGGAGCGGACGCCGCTTCGCCCTTGAGCATGTCGGGTAAAAACTCTTTTGTTGATTCGCCGGGGTTGCCTATGACCGCTATGTTGGTCATTATCGGGATCTCCGCGCCTTCGTCAAAGAAGACGTCGATCAGAGTACCCGACGCGGGAGCCGGTTCGTCCGTGGTGGTTTTGTCAGTTTCGTAGGTGAATAATATTTCACCTTCCTTGACTTCCTCGCCCTTTTTCTTGTGCCATTCAGTCAGTATGCAGCTTTCGACCGAAATACCGACGTTAGGCATCAATACGGGTGTTGCCATAAGTCATTCCTCCTGTTTTTGTAAACACGTATGTGTTTCATTTTTGCATACACCATTATGGTATTATAATTAAGAGTATTTGTCAAGCGCGTTATGTAAAAATTGTTGATTTAATTGTTGAAATATTTTAAATAGGCAAAGCCTGCGGATACGCGACGCACCCGCAGCAGACTTGTTATTATAAGCATCCGAGCCTCATCCACCGCTTGCGCGGTCCCCCTTCCCCCAAAGGGGAAGGTAAAAAAAGCTGCTTATTCACCTGAATCTGAATTCAGACGAATAAACAGCTGTTTTTCAATATCTTATTCCTCGGGCGGCAGATAACGCGAAGGATTGACCTTTTCTCCGTTCACGATCACCTCAAAGTGCAGGTGCGGTCCGGTAGCGAGACCCGTCATGCCGACCTCGCCGATCTGCTGTCCCTGATACACGCGCTCGCCCTCGTTTACGAACGGCTCGCTCCTGAAATGCGCGTACAGCGTTTTCTGCCCGTTATCGTGCTGGATTATCACGTGATATCCGTACGTGGACGCTCCGCTTACGTGGTTCGATTTTATGACCACGCCGCCGTCCGCGGCGTAGACCGGCGTGCCCGATCTCGCGGCCAGGTCGATGCCGTTATGGAAATCGTACCTTCCGAAAATCTCCCTGCCGCCGTATCTGTCGGTTATGACGAAATGATCCTTTATAGGCCAGATATATCTGTCCTGCGAGGCGGTGACGGGCTTTGTTTTCGTGCCCTCGTCGATTATTTTGGAAAGCGGCTCGAGTATGATCTCCTCGGATACCGGCTCTCTTTTCTCCGGCACTCCGTCCTTATATGTAATACGGTATATTACTTCCTTTTTGCCGTCCGCGCCGTCGCGGCTTTTTTCATACGTTCCGACGAGCAGATCGGGATTTTTTCTGTATTCCGTTATGAAAGGTATGCTTTCCGTGACCTTTATGTTCACGGTAAGAACGCCGTCCTCATCCGCGTGCGACGACACTATCTCACCGCCGCCGGCGCCGAGAAACTTCGTCTCGTCCCAGCTTGCGTCTATATCGACGGATATGACGGTCGACGCGCCGGGCTTCACCGCGCGGTAAAGATCCTTTTTGTCAAGAAGCATTTTTTCTATCTCGCTTCCGGCGTAAAGCGCCGAATCCGGGTAGTAAAGCGACTTCACCTCGAGCGCCGCGGCAAGCTCCACCTCGCCGCTGTTCTCGCCCTGAGCCGAGCTTCTCGCGGAAGCCACGGCGTCGGTTATGATCTCGGGATCGACGTTCGCGGCTATGAATTCACCGTCGGCGTAAAGGCCGTACGCCGAGCTGTAGTTTTTAAGCGAAGCGACGTATAAAGCCTTGTATATCTCGCCCTCGGACAAATAATCGCGTTCCGTGCCGCCCTCGGCAAAGCCGTACGTTATTGTACATCCGGCGAAGCTCTCGCCGTAGGAGACCTTTCCGATATCCGCTTTTACCGTTTGCAGTATCGCGCCGACTTCTGCGGGATCGGAGACCGCGCCTGTCATATTTCCGTCGACGTAAAGCACAAGGTCGACCTTGATACGGCAGACGGACGCGATCATAAGCGCCGCGAGCAAAACCGATACGGTGCAAAGGACGCATGAAATTATTCTGTTTTTCGACTTCAAATAGTTCAGAAGCATGAAATATCGCCTTTCAGAATTGCGCGTCGGTAAAAAAGGGTGTGCATAATTTCACCCGTACTGTAATTATACACAATCACACATACAAAAAACAATAGCCAAATTGTAAACAACTGCGCGGGTGCCGTCGTCATTTTGCACGAATATTTCGCGCGTTTATTGTATATGTTGCACAAATCGACGCTTTGAGCCATAATTTTTATACGCTTCTATTGATTTATTCACAGACTTGCGGATAATATAGTAATATGAAAAAAGAGGAAATTTTAACCGTCGGGGCGCCGTCGGAGGACGAGCGGCTCGCCTCATTCACGTCGGCTCAGAACAGGGTCGCGCTTCTTATGTTTTTATCGCTCGGCTTGAACGTTCTTCTGAGCGTCGCCGCCGGCGCGGCGCTTTCGTCGGCGGCGTTGAAGGAAAACGTCGCCGCGCGCGACGTCGCAAACGCCGCCGTGTATATTATTATGATCGGCGTACCCGTCGCGCTGTCGGGCTTGATCTGCGGCAAAAAAACGCGCTCGTACTTCACGGTCGGACGCGGCGGCAAAAACAGCGCGGCTTTTGCTTTCGCGGCGCTCGGAGCGGTGTTTTTCGCACAGCTTACCGCCGTTTTGTTTGAAAAGCTCGGCGGAGCGGTCGGTATAGATCTCGCCGGAGCCGCCGATACCGTGACAGAGCCCGGGCATATCGTTTTCAACGCGGTGTTTACGGTGATTTTTCCGTGCGTGCTCGAGGAGCTTTTCCTGCGCGGCGTGGTTTTGGGCGAGCTTCTGCCGTACGGCAAGGGCTTCGCCGTCGTCGCGTCCGGCGCTCTGTTCGCGCTTATGCATCTCGACCCGCTTAAAATGCCCGTGGCGTTCATCTCCGGCGCCGTTTTCGCGCTTTCGGTGATATACTGCCAGACGCTTACGGTCTGCATCGCGGTGCATTTCGCAAACAATCTGATAACGGTCTTATTTATGTATATGCCGCTGTTTCTGCCGGAGGCGGCGTATCTCGCGGTCGAGGCGGCGATCTGCGCCGCCGTGTTCGCGGCGGGCACCGTCGCTTTCATATATCTTTTGAAGCATAAAAACGACGCGGCGGACGGCGGCGCGCTCTGCACCGACTGCAATGAGACGTATAAAGTCGATCTGAGGCGAAAGCCGCTTGCGAAAATATCGCCTTATTTATACGTTTACGCCGCGGCGGCGATAATTATGACGGTGTCGACTCTGTTTTCGGGAGGCGTGAAATGACAAACGAACGGCAATACAGCGAAACCGAGCTGCTGTACTATATGAACGAGGCATACGCCGAGGCGCGCAAAGCGCTCGAGCTCGGCGAGGTGCCGGTCGGCGCCGTCGTCGTGTGGGACGGAGAAATAGTCTCGCGCGCGTACAACCGGCGCGAAACTGACAAAAACGCCCTGCGCCACGCGGAGCTTTCGGCTATAAACGCGGCGTGCGGGGCGCTGCACGGCTGGCGGCTTCACAAAGCCGACCTGTTCGTAACGCTCGAGCCGTGCGTTATGTGCGCCGGAGCGTGCATAAGCTCGCGTGTGAAACGCGTTTACTACGGCGCGAAGGATACGCGCTACGGCGGCTTCGGCGGATTCATAAATCTCTGCGATCACGAATTCAATCACATACCGGAAATATACGGCGGTATAATGGAGGACGAATGCGCCGCGCTTATGCGGGAATTCTTTGTAAAATTAAGGAAGCGCTGAAACAGACGCTTCCTTTTTTGATTTGTCAGCAGGGCGGACGAGCTAATTAAAAGAATAAATAAGAAAGAATAAAGAAAAAAGAATAAATAAGGAGTCGGCAGAGCCGACAAATTGTGCGGCTTCGCCGCATTGGTGGTTCCCCGCCCCCCCAATCCACCCCCAAGCCCCCGCCTCCCCCCAACATAAGTCGGGGCTTTTTTGACGGTATAAAATTCGGGGCTTTTGCGGCTTCAGCCGCGCGCGTGCGTCCCCCCCACCGCGCCGCGCGCTTATTATATATTGATTCATTATCTTGAACCGCCGTTTCTCCTCACGCCCCGCAAATAACGCTTTTCCGATTTTTATTCTTTCTTCTTTATTCTTTTGTTTTCTTGTTTGTTCAGCGAATTTTATAATTCACAGCGTATATTTCTTAATATAATTCTGATATACTGAATCGAAAATATTTTATAATGGGGTAATATGTGGAGAACATGACAAGTCTTACTGCGCAAACTGCCGATCCGGGCATACTTTTTGTAGTGCTTACCGGGCTGGGCATAGTTTTTCTGGGTATCGTATCCATAATAATCATCTGCCGTCTTATGCTCCTGATCGCGAGCGCGGCAGGCAGAAAGGCCGGCAAACTGGCTGTAAGCAAGGAGCTTCCGGCTGAAGAATTCAAGCCGTCCGGAGAGCTTGCGGCGGTCATAGGCGCCGCCGTCGCCGAGGAGATCGGCTGTGACGCGAAAAACATAAAAATCGTTTCAATAAAGAGGGTTTAATATGAAAAAGTACAAGGTCATCGCAAACGGCGTCGAATACGAGGTAATGATAGAGCTCGTCTCCGACGACGAACAGCCCGCCGTTAAACCGGCGGAGGAAAAGAAAGAGCTTGCTCCGGCTCCGGCGTCAGCCGGCGGCGCGGGCGACATCAAGGCTCCGCTTACCGGCAACATCACCGCCGTCAACGTAAAAGCGGGCGACGCCGTCAAAAAAGGGCAGGTCCTTATGATACTGGAAGCAATGAAGATGGAAAACGAGATACTCGCACCGGCTGACGGCTCCGTAAAGGCAGTCTCCGTATCCGTGGGAAAACAGGTCGAGGCGGGCGACGTTCTTCTGACGATAGGTTGATATCATGGAAGCTGTTTTGAATTTTCTTAAGCAGACCGGCTTTTATCTCATAGCGCAGGACTGGCGGTGCCTCATCATGATCGGCATCGGCTGTGTGCTTTTGTATCTCGGCATAAAGCGCAAATTCGAGCCGCTTCTGCTCGTTCCGATAGCCGTCGGCATGATCCTGACGAATCTGCCCGGCGCAAATATGTATCACTCCGAAATATTCTCCGGCGGTCACATCGACTGGTCCGCCTTCGCAGAGGGAAACGCGGGGCTTATAGACATTTTATACATAGGCGTCAAGCTCGGCGTTTATCCATGCCTTATCTTCATAGGCGTCGGCGCGATGACGGACTTTTCTCCGATGATAGCGAATCCGCGCTGTATGCTTCTCGGCGCGGCGGCTCAGCTCGGTATTTTCACGACCTACGCGGCGGCGAACGGTCTGTTCAGAATAACCAACGGCGCCGTGGGCTTCACGGCGGCGCAGTCCGGCGCGATAGGCAGTATCGGCGGCGCCGACGGACCGACGGCGATATATACCGCGGTAAAGCTGGCGCCCGAGCTTTTGGGACCGATAGCGATAGCGGCTTACTGCTATATGGCGCTCGTCCCCTTCATCCAGCCGCCCATAATGAAGGCGCTTACGACGAAGAAGGAAAGAGCGATAGAGATGAAGCAGCTTCGCCCGGTATCGAAGACTACGCGTATAATCTTCCCGATAGTGATGATCGTTTTCGTTTCTCTTCTCGTTCCGTCGGCGGCTCCTCTCGTGGGCTGTCTGATGTTCGGCAACCTCTTGCGTGAATGCGGCGTTACCGAGCGTCTGTCCAAAACGGTGCAGAACGAGCTTATGAACATAGTAACGATACTTTTAGGCGTTTCCGTCGGCGCGACGGCGACAGCCGCGAACTTCCTCAACTGGCAGACGCTTCTTATACTCGGCATCGGCATAATCGCGTTCAGCTTCGGCACCGCGGGCGGCGTTCTGCTCGCCAAATTCATGAACCTGTTCACCAAAAACAAGATCAACCCGCTTATCGGCTCCGCCGGCGTTTCCGCCGTTCCGATGGCGGCGCGCGTCTCGCAGAAGGTGGGACAGGAGGAAAACCCCGGCAACTTCCTGCTTATGCACGCCATGGGACCGAACGTCTCCGGCGTTATCGGCTCGGCGATAGCCGCGGGCGTACTTATTTCGATTTTAAGTCATTGAGGTGTATATGACAAACGATCTCAAACCTTTGAAAATTACGGACACAATCCTGCGCGACGCTCACCAGTCGCAGGCGGCGACGAGGATGAGGACCGAGGATATGCTCCCCGCGTGCGAGATACTCGACAAAATAGGGTATTACTCGCTTGAATGCTGGGGCGGCGCGACGTTCGACGCGTGCATGAGGTTTTTGCACGAGGACCCGTGGGAAAGGCTCCGCGCGCTCCGCAAGGCTCTGCCGAACACAAAGCTGCAGATGCTTTTACGCGGTCAGAATCTGCTCGGCTACAAGCATTATTCCGACGACGTCGTTGAACTGTTCGTAAAAAAATCCATTGAAAACGGCATAGACATAATAAGGATCTTCGACGCGCTGAACGACGTGAGAAACATCGAATGCGCGATGAAATACACAAAATACTACGGCGGCGTCGCCGAGGCGGCGATAAGCTACACGATAAGCCCCGTCCACAACGAGGAGCATTTCGTGGAGCTGGCGATGAAGCTCGAGGAAATGGGCGCGGACGTCATCTGCATCAAGGATATGGCGAATCTGCTTCTGCCTTACAGCGCCTTTTCGCTTATCAGCGCGATAAAAAAGAGAGTGTCTTTACCGATACATCTGCACACGCACAACACGACCGGCACCGGTGACATGACGTATCTGCTTGCCGCCGAGGCGGGCGTCGATATAGTCGACACGGCGCTGTCGCCGTTCGCGAACGGCACCTCCCAGCCGACGACGGAATCTCTCGTCGCCACGCTCAAGGGCACGCCGCGCGACACCGGGCTCGACCTCAACGAGCTGTCAAAGGCGGCGGTGCATTTCAGAGGCGTTTCAAAGCGTCTGAAGGACGAGGGTATAATCGACCCGAAGGTCTACAACGTGGACACCAACACGCTTTTGTATCAGGTGCCGGGCGGAATGCTTTCAAACCTCATATCTCAGCTCAAGCAGGCGAAAGCCGAGGACAAATACTACGACGTTTTAGCGGAGATACCGCGCGTGAGAGAGGATTTCGGTTATCCGCCTCTCGTAACGCCGACGTCGCAGATCGTAGGCACGCAGGCTGTGATGAACGTGCTTATGGGAGAAAGGTACAAGACGTTCACAAAGGAATCCAAAGGCGTTCTGCGCGGCGAATACGGCGCTCTGCCGGGTCCGGTGAACGAGGAGGTGCGCAAAGCCGCGATCGGCGACGAACAGGTCATAACCTGCCGCCCCGCCGACCTTATTGAGCCGGAGCTTGAAAAATACCGCGAGGAGATGAAGGATATCGCAAGATCGGACGAGGACGTCCTCCTCTGCGCCCTGTTCCCGAAGGTGGCGCCGGGCTTCCTCGCCGAAAAATACGCGGTGAAAAATGAAGAAAAAGAAGACGAAGTAAAGACCATACGCGTGTTTTTCTGAAACGGAACAACGCCGGCGCCTCGGCGGCGCCGGTTTTCTTCTTTAATATAAAACGTCACGCGCCGTCATCCGGGCGCGCGTGTTCAAAAGGGTGATATTATGATACTGACGGTAAAAACAAACGGAACAGAAACGGAATACATACGCTTCGGTCACGGTGAAAAGACGCTTGTCATAATCCCGGGCTTGAGCGTTAAAAGCGTTTTGCTTTCGGAGGAGCAGATAGTCTCCGCTTATTCTCCGTTTGAAAACGAATATACCGTATATCTTTTCGACCGGCGGCTGAATATGCCGGAAAATTACACGGTTTACGGTATGGCAAACGATACGGCGGCGGTGATGACGGCGCTCGGACTTGAAGACGTCTGTCTTTTCGGCGTGTCGCAGGGCGGTATGATAGCCCAGTGCATAGCGATCGAGCATCCCGCGCTCGTGTCGAAGCTCGTGCTCGGCTCGACCGCGGCGCGCGTTCCGGGCGGCGGGATAAAAGCTGACGCGAGGGAATTTTTAAAGGCGCTTTACTCCGATGAATTCATATCGAAGCTCGGTATCGCGGAGGCGCTGTCGAACGTTGAAATAACGGAGGACGAGGAAAAAAGGTTCAGGATCACGTCAAAAGCCGCGGACGGCTTCGACGTGACGGACAGGCTTTCCCGTATAAAATGCCCGACGCTCGTTATCGGCGCGTCAAACGATAAGATAATCCCGCCCGCCGCTTCGGCGGAGCTTGCGGAGCTGACCGGCGGCGAGCTTTATATGTACGGCGCGCCTTACGGTCACGCCGTTTACGACGAGGCGCCGGATTACAAAGCGAGAGTGCTTGAATTTTTGAAAAGATGAGTATTTTTGAAAGAACGGAGCTCGTGCTCGGCGCGGACGCGCTCGAAAAGCTGAAAAACGCGCGCGTCGCCGTTTTCGGCGTCGGCGGCGTCGGCGGTTACGTCGTCGAAGCGCTTGCAAGATGCGGCGCGGGCGCGCTCGATATTTTCGACGGCGACACGGTCGCCGAATCGAACATAAACCGTCAGATAATCGCCCTTAACAGCACCGTCGGGCTTTACAAGACCGACGTTATGAAAGCACGCATAAACGATATAAACCCGGACTGCGCCGTTTCCGCGCACCGCGTTTTCTACACGCCCGAAAACGCGGACGGCTTTGACTTTTCCGTTTACGATCATATAGTCGACGCGGTCGATACGGTCACCGCAAAAATCGAAATAATCGTCCGCGCGAAAGCAGCGGGAGTGCCGGTAATAAGCTGTATGGGAACGGGAAACAAGCTCGATCCTTCCCGTTTCGAGGTCGCCGATATTTACAAGACCTCCGTCTGTCCGCTCGCACGGGTCATGCGCGCGGAGCTGAAAAAACGCGGCGTCGACGGCGTAAAGGTCGTATATTCAAGGGAAGAGCCGAAAAAGACCGGGCAGAGAACGCCGGGCAGCGTTTCCTTCGTACCGCCCGTCGCCGGCTTTATTATAGCGGGCGAGGTGATAAAGGATATAATAAATGAAAAAAGAGCTTGAATTTTATCAGACGGTCGAGCGCAGCATAAATAAAAAATACAGAAAACAGCTTTGGAACCCGTTCGTCGAGGCGGTCAAAAGATACGAGCTTATAAAGCCCGGCGACAAAATCGCCGCGTGTATTTCGGGCGGCAAGGATTCCATGCTTATGGCGAAGCTTTTGCAGATGCTTCAAAGATACAGCGAAATACCGTTCGAGCTTGTTTTTCTCGTAATGGATCCCGGATACAGCGAAGCCAACCGCAAAAAGATCGGGGAGAACGCGAAAAAGCTGAACATCCCGGTGCAAATATTCGAGAGCGATATTTTCGCCGTGGCGGATTCCGTCGCAAAAACGCCGTGCTACCTCTGCGCGCGTATGCGGCGCGGTCATCTTTACGCCGAGGCGCAGAAGCTCGGGTGCAATAAAATTGCGCTCGGACACCATAAAAACGACGTTATAGAAACGACTGTCATGGCGATGCTCTACGGCTCCCAGCTTCAGGGAATGATGCCGAAGCTGCACAGCACGAATTTTGCCGGGATGGAGCTTATACGCCCGCTTTACTGCGTGCGCGAGGACGATATAATCGCGTGGGCGGCTTACAACGGGCTTGAATTCATACGCTGCGCGTGCCGTCTTACCGAAAAAAGCTCGGTCGACGAGAGCGCGTCGAAGCGGCTTCAGGTAAAGCGGCTTATAAAGTCGCTCGAGGAAAAGGACCCCGGCGTCGAGGAGAGCATTTTCAACAGCATACACGGCGTTTGCCTCGACACCTTCCCGCGTCGAGGAGAGCATTTTCAACAGCATACACGGCGTTTGCCTCGACACCTTCCCCGCGTATAAATCAAACGGAGAAACACACGGCTTTCTGGAAGGATACGATAATGAATAATAAATTATACGAAACAGACGGGCTTCCCGGCAAAAAGCGCGTGTCCGTCGCCGCGGCGCTGATACGCGACGGCGATAAATTCATGATATGTCAGCGCCCGGCAAACAAGGCGCGCGGACTTTTGTGGGAATTTGCCGGCGGCAAGCGCGAGGAGGGCGAGACGCTTGAGCAAACGCTCGTCCGCGAATGCAAGGAGGAGCTTGACGTCACGGTAAAGCCGCTGTCGGTATTCACCTCGCTTACGCACGAATATCCCGATCTTACGGTAGAGCTTACGCTTTTCAACGCCGTGATAACGGACGGCGTGCCGAAAAAGCTCGAGCATAACGACCTGCGCTGGATAACAAAGGACGATACGGACGGCTTTGAATTCTGCCCCGCGGATAAAGAGATACTGGAGATGATAAAAAATGACGGACGATAAGCGTAAATTTTTGTTTTTGAAGCAGGTAAAAACCCTCAACACGTTAAAAGAGCACGGCGCTATAAGCGCGGAGCAGTACGATATAAGCTATAACGGACTTGTTACGAAGATGAATATATCGGAAAAAGAGCTTTCGGAGTGGGGAGCAAAAAAGAATAAGTAGGGGTCGGCGCCCCGTTCTTTAATGCGCGAAGCGCTCATAATTTCGCGAAGCGAATCATAATTCATAATGCGGCGGGGGTCACGCCGCTTATAATTATCAATTATGGTTGCCCTTACGGGCAAATTATAAATTATGATTTGCCTTACGGCAAAATTATGCGCCCGCCTCCCCGCCTCCCCGTTCTTTAATGCGCGAAGCGCTCATAATTTCGCGAAGCGAATCATAATTCATAATGCGGCGGGGGTCACGCCGCTTATAATTATCAATTATGGCTGCCCTTACGGGCAAATTATAAATTATGATTTGCCTTACGGCAAAATTATGAGTCCGGCTGACGCCGAACGTTTTCGTTATAACACCGTCGGTCATATCACGCCGCGGTTTTTTTGATTTTACAAAAAAATTTCAATTTTTTATGTCAGCTTTTTCGTTTTCAAACGTCTAATAAGTGAAACTTCAAGAGCTCGGGAGTTTGTTATGGATCAGGGTGCTGAAAATTACGGCAGATATCTGCGCGGCGATAACGCGGGGCTTGAATGGCTCGTGCGCGAATACCGACCGGGGCTGATACTGTATATCAACGGCATAGTCGGCGATATGTATACGGCGGAAGACCTGTGTGAGGACACGTTTTTCCGCCTGATTATCAAAAAACCGCGCTTTGACGGAAAATCGTCCTTTAAAACGTGGCTGTATCAAGCCGCGAGAAATCTTGCCTGCGACAAGCTTAGGCACGACAACCGACTGCGTCGCGTCAGCCTCGAATCCGCGGAGCAGGAGGCGGACAAAGCCTCGCTTGAGGATATGATAATCAAAGGCGAAAGACAAAAAGTCATGCTATCACAGCTTCAAAAGCTGTCCGACGGTGAAAGGGAGCTTATCTGGCTGACGTACTTTGAGAATATGAGCGCAAACGAGACCGCCCGCGTTACGGGCAAAACCGTCACAAGCGTGAACAAAGCGCTTTCAAGGGCGCGTGAAAAACTGCGTTATCTGATGGAGAAAGAGGGTTACGGTAATGAAAACGAATGAACAGATGATAGCCGATCTGATGAGAAGAAAAAAAGAATACGATGAAAAAAGGGAAATAAGAAAAAGACGCGCCCGCTTGATTGTCGCGGTGTTGTCGGCTCTCGTTATAGTCGCGTCCGTTTGTGTGACGGCTATCGTCGCCGCGAGCACAAAAGCTCCCGCGCCCGCGGAGCAGACGACGGATCAGACCGAAACCGAAACCGATGCGGGGATCGGAAGCGACCCGACGACAGATACGGCGCGGTCCGTAAATGAAACGGAAAATACGGGAGTTTACGCTGAAACTTCTGAAGACACAGAGAAAAAACTCGAAACGGATAAACCGGATATATCGGCGTCAGTTGGATTTTCCGGCGACAAAAACGATCTCATACAATTGTCTATAAAAACTCACGGGAACAGGAGCTGGCTTACAGACAAAGTAAAAAATGATTATGATCTGAGCGATTACGGCTACAACCCGTTTACCAACAAGAGCATTTATTATGGCAAACAGGAAACCGGCGATATTTTCGAACTCGAAATAACGGTCAAAAACAATTCGAAAACAAAAGAAAGTATAATGATATATATTGAGGCAGACGATGCCGAAATAATATCGGAAAATATTATAAAAACAGAAATCCCCGGCAGTTCGTCTCCCGATGACGCTATATGTATATCGGTACCCGTTCGGTACAGATATACGGACGGTCGTTCTCTGGCAAATCTTCGCTATATCGTGTTTAAATCGGAGAAAGCTATTGCCGAGGCTGAGAAATTTATAAACGACGGAAACAGCGTTTTCACAAACGGGTTCGATGTGACGGTCAACGACGATTTACACGGGTGGCTGTTCTATACTCAGATATCCGTATTCAGGGTAAAAGACGCGTCGTTTTTATGCTACATCTCGTATGACTTGCAATATATGTATGAAATGACTGCGATATATTTCGGCGACGTCGACGACAACGGTGTTCCTTTGTTTATAACGAATCCGGATATGCCGGACTATAAGGAATGTCCGTGGTGTAAAGTAAAGCGAGAAGCATCAAAAAGCTTCTCGCTTGATCGCTGTTTAATTTTAAATAACAGCAAAAAAAATTTTAAGGGCGGCATTATACAGCTTGTATAGCACATTTATAACGGAAATTCACGCCGCAAGGCGCAATTCACGTGCCGACAGGTGCCCGTCTCCCGAGGCTCCCTCCCGGAGGGAGCTGTCGGCAAAGCCGACTGAGGGAGTTTTTCTTCATTCTGAGGCTCAATCGTTTTAATAACCCCCTCCGTCTCGCGCGACCCGCCTCCCTCGAAAGGGAGGCTTCAGACGCGACTCGTTAAAAAACGCCCGCTGAATTTTACGTCAGCGGGCGTTTTTATTTACGAAAATTCAATTAACTCTCTTGTCTCCCCAGAAAAACAGCGATACCGTTCCGGGACCGGTGTGGCTGCCTATCGTGGCGCCTATCGGGAATATCTCCGGCTCTCCGTTCATTTTTGGGAATTTTTCCTTTACGAGCTCGGCGAGGCGCTGAGCGTCGGACAGGCATTCGGACTGGCAGATAAATACCTTTCCGGTGTAATCCGTACCGTTTTCGGCAAATTCGACCATTTTTTCGACCGTGCGCTTTATAACGCGCTTTTTGCCGAGCACCTTTTCGCGCGGGATGAGTCTGCCTAAATTATCCATATTGAGAAGCGGACAGATGCCGAGCATATTGCCTATGAAGCCGGAGCCCTTTGACACCCTGCCGCCCTTGATGTAAAACGTCAGGTCTGTGGAGAAAAACCAGTGATTCATATTGAGGCGGTGCTCCATCACCCAGTCGTAAAGTCCGTCTATATCCGTGCCGCCGTCGCGCATATCCGTAAGCGTTTCCATAATAAGTCCGTAGCCGCTTGACGCGCCGAGCGAGTCGACTATATATATTTTCCTGTCGGGATAGTCGCGCCTCAGATGCTCCGCCGCGACGGTCGCCGAATTGTACGCGCCGGAAATACCGGTCGACAGCGTTACGTGAAGTATATCCTTTCCGTCGTCGAGAAACGGTTTGAAGAATTCTATGTATTCACCGGCGGACGGCTGAGACGTTTTTGACGTCTCCCCGGCGATCATCCTCTGATACAGCTCAGAGGGCGAAACGGTCTGCCCGAGATCGTCCGGGTATTCCTTCCCGTCAAGTGAAAAATGAAAGCAGATATATTTGATCCCGCGTTTATCAAGACGCTCCTTGGTAAGATCCGCGGACGAACAGCACGAAATAACAAAGTCAGACATAAAAACCCCCAAAACATTTATCGGATTTATTATACCATATGAATATGGAAAATTCCAACTGATTTTAGGTTAAGAATTGAGAAATTTTTCTTAAAAAGTGTTCGGCGTTTGATAAACTGAAAATAAACTCGGAAGGGGAGGAGGAATAAAATAAGAAAGAATAAATAATAAAGAACAAATAAGGTGTCGCTTCGCGACAAATCGTGCGGCTTCGCCGCGTTGGTGGTTCCCCACCCCCCAAATCCACCCCCAAACCCCCGCCTCCCCCCGAAGTATCGGGGCTTTGCAGCGTAAGCTGCGCGCGCGGGGTGCCCCCCTCCACCCGCGCGCTTGTTATATATTGATTCATTATCTTGAACCGCCGTTTCTCCTCACGCCCCGCAGGGCATATCGCGTCGAAGACATATCGCGCCGTACAGGCATATCGCGTCCGAAGGACATATCGCTTATTCGGGCGATATACCGCAATTCTTGCGGTGCGATATATTTGCTTACGCAAATGCGATATAGCCGGCTTGCGCCGTCTGCGATATGCGCTTCGCGCATGATATGTGCCATGCGGCACGATCGAGGCTTTGCAGCGTAAGCTGCGCGCGCGGGGTGCCCCCCCTCCACCCGCGCGCTTATTATATATTGATTCATTATCTTTAACCGCAGTTTCTCCTCACGCCCCGCAGATAACGTTTTTCCGATTTTTATTCTTTTTTCTTTATTCTTTCTTCTTTTTTCTTTTTTGCCTCGGGAGGGCAGACCCCTCCCCTACAAACGGCTTCGTTTATCGTGCGGTGGTAATTTGCGGGAGGGCAGACCCCTCCCCTACAAGCGGCTTCGTTTATTGTGCGGCGAAAATTTGCGGGAGGGCGGACCCCTCCCCTACAAGCGGCTTCGTTTATTATGCGGCGGTAATTTGCGGGAGGGCGGACCCCTCCCCTACAAGCGGCGCCGCCCTTTACGTCATATACTTTTTCAGTTTAAGAAGCGCGGATTTTTCCATTCTCGATATCTGCGCCTGGGAAACGCCGAGCTCGGCGGCGGCCTCCGTCTGCGTTTTTCCGCGGTAGTATCTTATCCGCAGTATTTTCGCCTCTCTTTCGGTGCAGTGCTTCAAAGCCTCGCGCAGGGCTATGAGCTCGAACCACGCGCCGCCGTCCTCGTCGGCTATCCTGTCCGAAAGATACAGCTCGTCGCCGTCTCTTGAAAAAACCGGCTCGTAAAGCGACACGGGGTCCGATATGGCGTCGAGCGCGTCAGCCACTCTTTTCGGGTCGCAGTCTATCAAATCCGCCACGGTCTTTATATCCGGCTCCGTCCCGGTCGACTTTGCAAGCTCGTCCCGGACGGTAAGCGCCCTGTACGCTATATCCTTTGTGCTCCTGCCGACCTTCAAAACGCAGCTTTCCCTCAGATACCGCCTTATTTCACCGACTATCATCGGCACGCGTATCCCGTTGTGAAACAAAATAAGCATTGACTTTTTATGATATTTGTGATACAATATAAAAAAACAAAAGAACGGATAAGGATTATGAAATACATTTCAACACGCAAAGGCATAGAAACGCTTTCCTCCGCGCAGGCGATAAAAAAAGGAATAGCGGACAACGGCGGGCTTTTCGTACCCGACCACATACCGCTTCTGACGGATTCCCTGTTTGACAGGCTCGTCGATATGGATTACGCTGAGCGCGCGGCGGAGATACTTTCGCTGTTTCTGACCGATTACGACAAAAACGCGCTCAAAGAGGACTGCCGCAGGGCGTACGGCGAAGGCGCTTTCACCGGAGGCGCGGCGCCGACGGTAAAGCTCGGCGAGGGCAAATATCTGCTCGAGCTGTTCCACGGACCGACGTGCGCCTTCAAGGATATGGCGCTTCAGATAATGCCTCGCCTTTTGTCGCGCGCGCTGAAGATGACGAAGGAGAAAAAGACCGCTTATATCCTCGTCGCGACCTCCGGCGACACCGGCAAAGCCGCGCTCGAGGGCTACCGCGACGTCGAGGGCGTAAAGATAAAGGTCTTTTACCCCGTAAACGGCGTAAGCGCGATACAAAAGCTGCAGATGTCCACGCAGGAGGGCAGAAACGTCTCCGTCCAGGCTATAAACGGCAACTTTGACGACGCGCAGAACGGCGTCAAACGCATTTTCTCCGACAAAGAGCTGAACGCCCGTCTGCGCGCCGCCGGATATACGCTCACAAGCGCCAATTCGATAAACTGGGGCAGGCTCGCGCCGCAGATCGTTTATTATATAAGCTCTTATATCGACTTATACACGGCGGGCGAAATAAAGCGCGGCGAAAAGATAGCGTTCTGCGTGCCGACCGGCAACTTCGGCAACATTTTCGCGGGGTATCTCGCGTACCGTATGGGACTGCCCGTAAGCCGTTTTATATGCGCCTCGAACAAAAACAACATTCTGACCGACTTTATAAACACCGGCGTATACGACAGGAACAGAGAGTTTTATCAGACCATGTCGCCGTCTATGGATATACTCATTTCATCGAACCTCGAAAGACTTTTATACTTCGTTTCCGGCAGAGAAAAAACGGCTGAATATATGAACCGGCTCGCCGAAACGGGAAGATACGAAATAAGCAAGGAGGAGCTTGCGGAGATACAGAGCATATTCGAGGGCGGCTTTACCGATGAGGAAGGCACCGCCGCCGAGATAAAAGCGACGTATAAGGAGACCTGCGCGGTCATAGATCCGCACACCGCCGTCGCATACCGTCAGGCGGAGCAGTACGCGTACAGGACCGGCGGCAAGGTAGTCACCGTTTCGACCGCGAGCCCGTACAAATTCGCCGCCGACGTGCTGAAATCTCTCGGCAAAAAGGCGGACAACAAGCGCGGCGTTCTGTCGCCTCTGTACGAGCTTTCCGAATACACCGGCACGCCGATACCCGCGCCGCTCGCCTCGCTCGAGGGCAAGAGCGTCAGATTCACGGGAGCCGTGAACGCCGCCGATATGCCAGACACCCTGTTTGACTGATATGGGAAACGAATATACCGCGACCGCCGCGCTCTACGACGGTTTCAGAGGCGAATCGCCGAATATGTGGGCGGCGTACCTCGACGAGCTTTTCGGGATCTACGGTGAAAAAAAGCCGAAGACGGTGATCGACCTTGCCTGCGGCACCGGCACCGTCACCGCGGCGCTCTGCCGCTTAGGCTACGATATGATAGGCGTCGACCGCTCGGAGGATATGCTCGCGCTCGCGCAGCGCCACGCGCCGGACGCGCTGCTCCTTCACCAGGATATGCGCTCGATAGACCTTTACGGCACCGCCGACGGCGCCGTCTGCTGTCTTGACAGCGTGAATTATCTGCCGACGGGCGAGGATTTTATAAGAATGCTGTCCTCGCTTCACAAATTTCTTCTGCCCGGCTCGCTTTTCATTTTCGACGTGAACACGGAAAAGAGATTTGCGGAAAAATACGGCAAAAACGATTTTATACTCGAAAACAAAAACGGACTTATCGCGTGGTCGTGCGACTGGAAGCCGCGGCTGAAACGCTGTGACTTTTACCTGTCCTGCTTCCTGCCGGAAAAGGACGGGCTTCCTGCCGGAAAAGGACGGGAGATACGTGCGCCGCGACGAGGAGCAGTCGGAATACTGCTATTCCGACAAGCAGATAAGGGAATTTGCGAAAAAGACCGGGTATGAGGTACTCGCGGCGCTCGACAGGATCGCGCTTCACCCGGCGGACGAAAACAGCGAAAAGGTACATTACATACTGAAAAGACTATGAGCAGAATAATAAGAGCTATGACAAGGGACGGCTCCGCCGTCGCAATGATAACCGACACGACGGATATCGTGAACAAAGCCGTCGGCTTCCATCACACCTCGCCCGTCGCCTCGGCGGCGCTCGGAAGAACGCTTACCGCGGCGTCGCTTATGGGCACGCGGCTGAAAAACAAGGGCGACAGCGTGACGCTGACGTTTCGGGGCGACGGTCCCGCGGGCGTTATAATGGCGGTCGCGGATTATGAGGGAAACGTAAAGGGTTATATCGAAAACCCGGCGGTCGATCTGCCGCTCAAGCCAAACGGCAAGCTTGACGTTTCGGGCGCGGTCGGCAGAGGCTTTATGAGCGTGGTGCGCGACGTGGGACTGAAGGAGCCGATGACCGGCATATCGGAGATAATCACGGGAGAGATAGCCGAGGACGTGACCTCGTATTACGCGAACAGCGAGCAGACGCCGACGCTGCTTTCGCTCGGCGTGCTTGTCGACCGCGATCTTTCGTGCGCGGGCGCGGGCGGCGTTATGGTACAGCTTCTGCCGCACGCAGACGACGCGGTCATCGACGTTCTTGAAAAAAACGTCGGTAAAATAGCCGGACTTTCGTCGCTTATCGCCTCCGGCAAAACGTGCGAGGAGCTTTTATCGCTCGTGCTCGACGGTATGGAATACGATCTTTTCGACGAGATCAAAACCGGTTACGTCTGCGACTGCTCGAAGGAAAGGATGCTTCGCGCCGTAAAATCGCTCGGCAGAGCGGAGCTTGAAAAGATATTCAAGGAGCAGGAAACGATAGAGATCTGCTGCCGCTTCTGCGGTAAGAAATTCACTTTTGACAAAAGGATAATGGGGTAGGATATGGGAGAAGAATATACGATACCGCTGTCGTCCATAATCGACGAATTTCAGCTCGAGGTGTTATACGCGCCGGAGGATCTGAATGAAATAAAGGTCGGCAGAAGCGACGTCAACCGCCCGGGGCTGAAGCTCTCGGGCTTCGGCAAGCTGTTTGAAAACGACAGGATACAGATAATAGGCAGAGTCGAGTACGAATACCTGAACTCGCTTGACGAGGAAAAGCGCAAAAACAGCTTTCTGAGCCTCGTTTCCGAGCTTCCCGTCGGCATAATTTTTACGACTGAGCTTCCCGTATCCGACGATCAGATCGAGGTTTGCAGAAGGTACAAAGTGCCGCTTCTGCGCACGAAAATGCTGACTTCCGCGTTTATGGCGGCGCTTATCGCATCGCTCAACGTTTCGCTCGCTCCGAGGATAACGCGCCACGGCGTTCTCGTCGAGGTATACGGCGAGGGTATTCTGATGCTCGGCGACAGCGGCGTCGGAAAAAGCGAGACCGCCATCGAGCTCGTCAAGCGTGGACACCGCCTCATAGCGGACGACGCCGTGGAGATAAAGCGCGTTTCGGCGACGACGCTCGTCGGCTCCGCGCCGGAGATAATCCGCCATTACGTGGAGCTTCGCGGCATAGGCATCGTCGACGTGCGCCGCCTTTTCGGTATGGGCGCGGTAAAGCTTACGGAAAAGATCGACCTCGTTATAGAGCTTGAACAGTGGGTGCAGGGCAAAATGTACGACCGCTTCGGGCTTGAGTCGGAATACACGGAGATACTCGGCATAAACATCCCGTCGATAACCATTCCCGTGCGCCCCGGCAGAAACCTCGCCATAATCATAGAAATAGCCGCGATGAACAGCCGCCAGAAAAAAATGGGCTATAACACCGCGGAGGAATTCAATAAAAGGCTTATGGGGCAGATCAAAGGGGAAGAATAAAAATACAAAACAAAGAATAAAGAATAAATAAGAAAGAATAAAGAAAAAATACGGTGTCGGCAGAGCCGACGAATTGTGCGCCGCGAAACGCGGCGCGTTTGGGGCTCCCCGCCCCCCCTTACCGCCCCAAACCCCACCACCCCCAACGTAAGTCGGGGCTTTTTTGACGGTATTGAATCCGGGGCTTTGCAGCGTAAGCTGCGCGCGCGGGGTGCCCCCCTCCACCCGCGCTTTGCGCGGAGTGATATATTTGCTTACGCAAATGCGATATAATCGGCTGACGTCGATTGCGATATGCGCTTCGCGCGTGATATGTGCCTTACGGCACGTTAATGTGTCGCTTCGCGACGATTTGTGCTGCTTCGCCGCGGTTGGGGCTTTTTTGACGGAACGGGATCCGGGGCTTTGCAGCGTAAGCTACGCGCGCGGGCGTCCCTCTGCCGCGCCGCGCGCTTATATCTATATAAATTGTTTATTTCATTATCTTGAAACGCAGCGCTTCGTGACGAATGGAACGGGGCTGTCGCATTAAGAGGCAGCAAAAAAAGGAAGAAAACAGGCAAAAACCTTGAAAAAGGGGTTGCCTGTTTTCTGCTTTCATGGTATAATGTAATT
>CACZVC010000031.1 GCA_902784545.1 uncultured Ruminococcus sp.
TAATTAAATTATTTTTAGTTTTGGTCAAATGCGGCGTCATTCAACTCATTTTTGAGCCAGCCGTCAACGAATTTCATCTGTTCGTCCGTATGGAACCAATGCTCTCCGTTTTTCATTACGGTAAGAGTCGATCCGGTCCTTTCGGCAAATTGCTTTATTATTTCATATGGTATCAGCGCGTCGTTTTCTCCGTAAAGAACGCTTATCGGGAACGTCGGGTTTATTTTATAAGAATGAACGTCATTCAGATAGTCCAGGGACAGTTCCGTGCCGGATCGGGTCGGGATCGTTTTTCTTCTTTTAAGCTCTTCTTCCGTAACGCCCTCCGTCCGCATCATACCGAGTATCAGCTTTTCCATATCCGTGACGGGTGATATCAAAAAAGCCTTTTTTATATCTTCCCCCTGAAAAGATATGAGCGAGAAATACGCGCCGAGGCTGACGGCAAAGATATAAACCTCGTCGTAACCGCGTGATACGCCGTTTAAATAACTTTTGAATTCAATAACAGCCTCTTTCGGTGCGTTCGCTTTGTAATCGAAGCCGATCACGTCAAAGCCTTTGAAAATCGGGATATAATGCTTCGCCTCGTCCGGCGTACCGCCCATGCCGTGAATGTAAATAACAAGCCTTTTCATTGTTCCGCTTTCTCTTTCGGTTTTATGAGCGCAGCTATCGCTATTCCGATCGTCAGAGCGATCAGAGTGCCGAAATCGCCTTCCGCGCCGAAATCAGACGTTACGGATATGCAGCGCATAATTGACGGAGTCACCGCGTTTCCGCTTACGCTTATACCGTAAATATTGCCCAGCGTGAAATTCCACATCGTATGTATCGCCGATACGACCCATATATTATCCGTCTTTATCATAATGAGCGAAGCGAATACGCCGTATAAAAACAGATCGAAGAACGCTATAAGATTTATACCGGGATTCAGCGCGTGCATCATCATAAAAAACGCCGAGTTCACAAGTACGGCGGTAAGAACGCTGTATCTGCGCGAAAGAGCCGTCATAAGGAAGCCGCGGCATAATACCTCTTCAGCCATGCCCTGTACGAAATATCCGAGTAAAAACAGGATTATATATACCGTGTTTGATACGGTCGGCGCACAGAATTCCGCAAATTTCAATTCTCCTGTCAGCATCGAGAACAGGACGGCGAGAGATAAAACGGCGAAGCCGATAAGCATACCCAGGGCGTAGCTTTTTACGGCGCCTTTCTTTTTTATGCCGAGGCTGTAAAGCGTTCCCTTTTCTATTTTTACACGGAATATGATTACGATAAGCGTTATAAAAGCGAACGTAAACAGCATCAGAAGCCATATCCACGCCGGAAACGATTCCATTATCCTTGAAACGCAGTCAAACATCTGTTTGAAATAATCGATAATACCGCGGATCGTTACGGAATCGAATTTAGGCGCAATAACTCTGAAATCGATATTGTTGAGTATATAAGACGACATAACGGGCATTATTATAATCGATATCGGAATTTCGGCGATCGTGAAAAGCAGATAAGCGATAAGTATGTCAAGTATCCATATCCTCCCCTTTTTCGGAGGCTCGTTCAATAACGCCGGACGCGGAAAAACGCGTTTTATGAATTTGTTTTCTTCTTTCATATTTCCTCCCTGCGGTTTATTTCATATAAAAACGCCCTTTGCGTTTAAGCAAAAGACGCTTTACGGAATGGAGACGAGGGGGCTCGAACCCTTGACCTCTCGGATGTGAACCGAACGCTCTGACCAACTGAGCTACGCCTCCATGCCCGTATATTATACCACATTTTTTTTATTTGTCAAGACCTTTTGCATTATTTTTCAAGAGCGTTTTTAAGCCATAATCCACGTTTATAAGTCGAACTTTTCCATTATGAGATTTCTGTACATCGACGGCATATGATCGGAAAAGACGGTGCCTGCGCCGGCAAATGACGACATGAACGAAACGAGCGGATAAAGATCGCTGTCCTCCGATACCTTCGGCAAAAGCGACGTGTCCGCGCTCGATCCGGCGAGCAGGACAACAAGACCGATCATAAGATCGAACGGACTTACGCCGGTATCCGATAAGCCCGGCGCGTTCAGCGCGTATTTTTTATTGTAATACGATTCGATATCCGGAGCGACGGAGGTCAGCTTCGGCAGGCTGTCGATTAACGGGCTTTTATTCGTTACCGGATCGAGCACGATATCGACACCGGCGCGTTTGTAGCCGTGCGCCTCGAGCGGCAGATGCGTTACGATATCGTTCGGATTTATATAGTTGAAAATGTTCGGATAGCTCTTCTCCGCTTCCTCGCCTCTTACCGTGTTAGGTGTTGCAAACGTGTATGCGTAGACTCTCTCCGCGCCGTAAACGGTGTCGAGAAGTGTGCCGAGCAGGTTAGCCGCCGCCGCTCCTCTGCTGTGGCCGGTGACGATAAACAGAGCGTCCTTATCCTCGTCGAACATCTCCTTGACGGAAAGATATATGTCCTGAGCCGACAGCAAAAAGTTTTCGGCATACTGTGTGTTATTGTCGTGAGACGGCGCAAAGTCGAAATTGGAGTACCATTCGCCGCCGCTCGTGCCGCGTATTACTATCGCGTAAACGTTTTTGCCTTTATAACGTCCTTTGCCGACGGCATAGGCGCAAGTATGCGAGATATCGCTTATATTTTTATCATAATGCTTTGTGAAAAGCACCTCGAAGCCTTCGACGGTCAGATTGTTTTTGGTCGCCGCTTCCCCGCCGCCGCTTGCCATTGCCAAAAGATCGAGAGCAAGCTCGTGCGAAACGTCGGAGCTGTTTTTCGGCAGGACAAGAGTTATCTGCCCCTCCTCATCGGGAGCTTCAGTCTCCGCTTCCGTTTCCGTGACCGTCACTTCTTCCGTGGTCTGCGCTTCAGTTTCCGTTTCGGTTTCGGTTTCCGGAGCGGTCGTTTCTTCTTCCGTTGTGACAGCCTCTTCCGTCGTTTCCGCCGCTGTCGTTTCAGCCGGCGTTGTTTCTTCCGCAGCTGTTGTCTGTTCTGCGATTCCGGGCGTACACGCGGACAAAAGCATGGCGGCGAGCAGAATTATTGATATCACTGTTTTTTTCATAATAATCTCCTTTATTGAAACAGCGGTGTCGAAAGATATCTGTCTCCGGTGTCAGGCAAAAGCACCACTATCGTTTTGTTTATGTTTTCTTCTCTTTTTGCGAGCTTTATCGCGGCTGAAAGAGCCGCGCCAGAGGAAATACCGACAAGCACGCCTTCGCATCTGCCGAGCATCCGCGCGGCTTCGTACGCTTCCTCCTCACTCTCAGTCATTATCTCGTCGTATACACCTGTGTCAAGCACAGCAGGGACAAAGCCCGCGCCGATCCCCTGCAATCCGTGAGCGCCGGAATATCCCTTTGACAGCACGGGCGATTTTTCAGGCTCAACCGCCACTATCCTGCATTTGTCCGATTTTAATTTAAGATACCGTCCTACACCGGTTATCGTTCCGCCGGTCCCAACACCTGCGACGAATATATCGATATTTCCTTCGGTATCCTCCCATATTTCGGGACCCGTCGTTTTAAAATGCGCGGCGGCGTTCGCGGGGTTGACGAACTGACCGGGGATAAAGCTGTTTTCGATGTCGGCGGCAAGCTCCTCCGCTTTTTCGATAGCTCCCTTCATACCCTTAGCACCGTCTGTCAGAACGAGCTCTGCGCCGTACGCTTTCATAAGTATCCTGCGCTCGGCTGACATGGTATCGGGCATAACTATGATGACCTTATAGCCTCTTGAAGCGGCGACGCTTGCAAGACCGATGCCGGTGTTGCCGGAGGTAGGCTCGATTATCACGGAGCCTTTTTTCAAAAGTCCCTTTTGCTCAGCGTCGTTTATCATTTCAAGCGCGGCTCTGTCCTTTGTCGAGCCGGCGGGGTTCAAATATTCAAGCTTGGCTAAAAGACGCGCTTTCAGGCTCTCTGCTTTTTCAACGTTTTTAAGCTCCAGCAAAGGCGTTTTGCCGATAAGCTGATCAATTGACGTGTATATCATTTCAGCCTCTTTCAGAATCCGAGCTCGTCGTTTACAAGAACGACGTGTATCCTGTCCTTATGTCTTGAATATCTCGTTATTAAAAACTGACAGCAGATGGTGTCGGGAGATTTGCAGTCAAAGCATTTGCCTGTCGAGGCGCAGGGAGTGGATAAACCGAATCTCTGTGCGTTTATCGGAGCGGCGGTGTTTCTCGCGCGCTTCATAGCGGAATCGAGATCGGGACAAAGCTTGTTCATACCGACTATAAAAAGCACTTTTTTCGGTCCGTTTGCTATAGCCGATACTCTGTTTGCGTTTCCGTCGATATTGATCATTATTCCGTCGTAGGTCATCGCGTTCGCACTCGATATGAACACGTCTGCGTCGTACGCTTTGAGCATCGCGGCGCGTTTGTCTGTATACGCGGCTCTGTCGATAAAATCGTAATCGCCGTTTTTTACCGCGTCTATGAGCCCTATTTCGATCGCGCTCGTACAGCCGCCGAGCGTTACCGAGCTTTTTTCGGGGATAAGCGACAAAGCTATATCAAGCGCCTGCTTCTTATCCTTTGCATAATATGCGCTCATATTACGCGACTGCAAGCCTTTTATCACCGTTTCGGCTAAAAGTTCGTTTCTCTTTTTTACCATTTCATCCATTGTAATACTCCTCATCAAGTATCGCGTACTCATAAGAGTCGCCCCATACGTTTCCTTTATATTTGTGATCCTTTATGAATTTGCCTTCGCGGCGCATTTTCAGCTTTTCCATAACTCTGTACGATCTGACATTATCAACGTGGCAATGCGCTGTTATCCTGTGAAGTCCGAGATGTTCAAATCCGAATTTCAACAAAAATTTTCCCGCTTCCGTGGCGTAACCCTTATTCTGATGGTCCTTATGGATAAACCAGCCGAGATCACCCGCCGTCTTATCGTCCGACACGATTATATTGCAGCCGCCTATGACCGCGCCGTCAAGAAGAACGGCAAAATTGTAGTTTTCCGGCTGCGCAAATTTCATATTGTCGATGCATTTATCAACGAATTTGTCAGACAGTTCGGGGTCAAAGCTCTCGTATTTTTCATCAACGAGCGATTCGCAGTAAGCCTTTGTCTGTGCTTTATCGGAATCCCTGAACGGTCTTATGATCAGATTCTCCGTTTTTGCAAGCCTGTAATTGAACATAAGCGCCACGGCTTTATTCAGCTTTTCGTGCGCGGCGCTGAATTCCTCATACGTTGTTTTCTTTTCTTTGTTCCAGGTATTCTCGGCGGTCGCCGCGGCGCGCTCAGAAACCTTTTCAAATTCCGATATGATATGTCTCCTAGGATTTTCCGCTGTCGCGCCAATATCGCCCCACGACAACAGCTGACCGCCGATCATTTTTTCGTAAGGCGGGATTTTAAGCGTCGTGCCGATATAAGGCGACTGCGGATGAACGGGACGGAACGTGAAAATATCCCAGTCAAAGCATTCCTTGACGCTCCACATCACGGCGGGCTCAACGACGTAATTCGGACTCCACGAGCCGTTTATAAGCGTATATCCCGCTTCAACGAGCTCGGGCGTGGTCTGATAGAAATTCTCCCAGGAGAACAGCTGCGTCGTTTTCGGCACAAGATAGTTTACCTCCTTGCAGAAGCCCTCCCATGCGACGGGCGTTTTGCCGTGTTTGAGCACTATCGCCGAAAGCTTTGCGACGAACATCGCGAGCATACGCTCCGATGAAAGTCTTTCGTTACCGTCAACGGGAATACCGCATTCCTTTGCGTATTCGCGGCACTTTTCGCATGAAAGCCATTGTCTGATATCAGCCTCGTCGCCGCCGATATGGATCTTATCGGAATACGGGAACATATCACACAGCTCGCCTAAAATAAGCTCGAAAGCGTCAAATACGTCTTTATGGAAGCCGATTATGCCGTTATGACCGAAAAGCTCCGGGTACGCTTCAAGAAACGGCGTGCAGTGACCGGGAACGTCGATCTCCGGCATTATTTTAACGCCGCGAGCGTATGCGTATTCATTCAAATCCCTGATCTGTTCATAAGTGTAATGTCTGTTTTCCGTCGGGAGCTTCGGGAAATCCCTGCACGGAAGCGTATAGCTCTGCGTGTCGGTAAAGTGGAAATGCAGATAAGAGAATTTGTAAAAGCGGCAGAGGTCGACGTATTTATAAAGATATTCAACGGGATGCCATACGCGCGCGAGGTCGATCATAACGCCTCTGTATTCGCAGTCTGGTTGATCGTCAACGTCGCAGGCGGGAAGCTCGCCGTCGTTTACGACCTCAAGCTGCAAAAGCGTTGAAAACGCGTTGTTTATTCCTGATAAGCCCGAGGCGTAAAGTATTATTTCATTTTCGCCGCATCTTATCGCGTATTCCCCCTCGTCCATACTGTCGACGCATTCGGCTCTTACGGTTGTTTCACCCGGGATAAAACCGAGCGATACTCTGTATTTTTCATAAGCGTCGGCTGCCGCGCCGAATCTGTCGTCGGCTTTTACGTCGCCGGGCTTCAGCGCAAAGCCTTTGTACGTTATTTTATTCGGTCTCGGTATGATGTTAACGTTCATTTTTCGCACCTTTTAAATATAGTTTTTCAATTATTATTCTATCAAAAACACGCCGATTTGTCAATAGCGGAAAGCAAAAAAACATTAAAATGATATGTGCGGGTGAATTTACAAATATTTCCAGTTTTAAAAAACTTAGTTTATAATAAATCCATTTAAAACGTTTTTATTCTGTCGGTATTTGTGTTATAATATCAAAAAAAGGAGGGTATTGTTATGAAATCGACCGGTATTGTACGGCGCGTCGACGAAGTGGGAAGAATCGTGCTTCCGATCGAGCTTCGCTCCGTTCTGGGAATAGATAACCGCGGCCTGGTAGAGATATTTACCGAGGACGAAAAAATAATAATAAAAAAATATCATCCCGCCTGTGTTTTCTGCGGAAAGACGGAAGACGTTATATCATTTAAAGACAAGCAGGTATGCAGATCCTGTATAAAAGAGCTCGGAAATACGCTTGAATGAGGCTGTAATATGGCAAAATTATATTTCAAATACGGCGCAATGGGATCGTCGAAAACCGCTCAGGCGCTTATAACGAGATTCAATTATATAGAAATGGGTATGCGGGTATGGCTTATAAAGCCGTCGCAGGATACAAGGGACGGTCGGAATACCGTCAGATCGAGGATAGGTCTTTCGGCGGAGGCTTACGCTGTTTTGCCCGACGATGATATTCTTGATATTTACAATAAAGAGTTCAAGGATAAAATCGACGTTATCATAGCTGACGAAGCGCAGTTTTTCAAACCGGAACAGATCGATCAGCTGCACGAAATAGCCGTATGGGAGGATATACCCGTGCTTTGCTTCGGTCTGCGCACGGATTTCAGACTGAACCTATTCCCCGGATCGCGCAGGCTGTTTGAGCTTGCGGAGTCGATAACCGAGATAAAAACGATATGCAAATGCGGCAGTAAAGCGACCGTAAACGTAAGATTCACTCCCGACGGCCGCGTCGCCACGGAGGGCGAGCAGGTCGTTCTCGGCGGAAACGAAACTTATAAGGCTATGTGTTACAAATGTATGCAGACGCTGATAAAAGAACAGAATAAAGGATAATGGAAAACGTACTTTACGATTATCATTTCAATTTTCATTACGTTATGCCGGAGCTTATCGCTTTTTCTTCAGGCGCCGCGGTTCTTATCGCCGGAATAATTCTTTTTATCAAGCTGAAAAACAGAAAACACGCGAAAATAGCCGGTATTATCGCAATGATGCTGTCTTCTCCGGTAATGTCGATGAGCGTATTTTATATTTCGACAGCAGTACACGATCACGTTATTATAAAAAACGCGATAAAAAACGGGACATACGAATCAATTACCGGTTACGTCGAGGAGCTTTCCGAAAACGACGATGACGGCTATACGGTTTTGAGATTTAAAATCGACGATTTAAATATCAGAATTGTCGGCTCGCCCGGTCAGTCGGGCTACGATACTATGCCGTCAAAGGGCGGCGTAATAAATCAAAACGGTCAGCGTCTTACGATAAATTACGTAATGATATTCAGAGAAGTGATACCCAATACGCATTACGCAGGCGAAAAAGAATATACGACGGCAATTATAAAAATAACAGCCTTACATTGATAAAAAGAAATAAAGAAAACAGGCGTGTTTCAGCCTGTTTTCTTTATGCCTTGGCGATTATTTGTAATTCTGGAATACGTAGCACAGTCTTCCGAGCGGCGCGCAGTCGCCTTCGCTGTACATCTGCTCCATCGTCGTTATCTTCGTGTCGCTGTCGACTACCTTGAACGCGAATTTGATTTGCGAATAATCGGTTATACCGAGATCGGACAAAGCGACCTTTATCATCATTTTGTTGTCCTTTATCCTGTATTCGGCTTCGCCCGCAGCGGCAAAATCAAACTCCTTGCCGTCCTTTCCGGCTTTGGCAACTGTCGATTTATTTCCGTCCTTGACGGATTCGTTAATGATATAATCGAAGCCGTAGAAGCCTGTGTCGGCTTTCATATCGGTATTTATGAATATCTGCATCCAGGACGAATCGGCGTTATCTGCGGCGGCTATATAATTATCTTCTTCCATATACTTTTCAGGTACGTCTATATAGAAATACAGATTCTTTGAATCGTGCGTTATCTTGATGTTTCTGATATCGTTATTTCCGCTTTTATCCTCGTATCTATGTCTGCCGAAGCCGAGATTTCTTCTGTCCTCGCAGTCGCCGGTAGGATCGGTGTAGGTGACAAGGATATCGTCCCACTGCTCAAATCCGCCGTCCAGGTCTATCGCTTTTCTCGTATCCTGCACGAGCGTCGGCGCCGTGCCTTTGTATCTTCTGATATTGTCGATCAGCTGCATATAGTAGTTGTCGAAATATCCGTCTCTCATCGGCTCGATATCACGCGAGAATTCCATTGACGCCGTATCTACGAAAACGACTCTGGTGCCGTCGTTAGGCTGACGCTGTGCGACCCACTCGTTCCAACCGGTAACGAGAACGTACGGAACGTCGGCTTTTATAGCTCTGTCCCACTGCTCCTGGAAGTTGTAGCCGTAGAGCGTCGCGTTTTCACTGTCGTCGTTTTTCTTGTTATGGAAGCTTCTGCCTTTGTTCGTTCTGTCGCCGTAAAACGCGGAATCGGAGAAGCGCACCGTGCCGCTGTGCTGAGCTACGGAAACGCTTATCGTTTCCTTCTCTCCTGCGGAATTCTTGAAAACTCTCTGAGGTCTCGTGAAATCCATCCACGGCCAGCCGTTCTTTTTTGCGCCCTCGGTCGGCCACTGAGCCTCGCGGTAGGTGAAGAAATCGTAAACTTCAGCTGACAACGAGCTCTTGCATTCACTGACGTAAGCTATTATCAAAGGCTTGCCGTCAAGATAAAACCAAGAATCGGGATAAGCGCCTTTTTTATAAATACTGTTATAAATACGGCTTACGGTGTTTGCGCTGCTGCTGTGCGTATAGAATACGACCTTAGGCGGATCGAAGCCCTGATCGTATAACTGCTGGATCACCTTCATAACGTAGGAAGCGTTCTCGATATACGGAACGGCGTTCGTTACGTCGAAGTAAAGGAAGTCTACCTCGGCAAGAGTAAGCTCTTCGATATGCTTTCTCGTTACCCATTTATCGGCGGAATAGTAGTAGCCGTATAACGGCTCGCCCCAGAAGTGCATCGCTCCGACAGGTCCCCAGCCTTTATAAGAGGCTTTGAGAGCGTCTCTGCCGCCTTCAAGCAATATCTTCGTGTTGTCGAGCGCACCGTTGTCGCCGTGCTCGCCCATCCAGAGAAAATAGAACAAGCCGACGTTTTTCTCGCCCTTTTTAAAGCCTTCGCTCGTAAGCGGAAGCTCGCGTCCGAGATCGTCCACGGCGTACGTTACGCCGTTTTTCATATTGTTGTTGTTCGGATAAGATACGCCGTCGACGATTATTTTATCGCCGTCAACTGTATAAGCGGGAGTGCCGGCGAAATTGTCGAGTATCGCTGGATCTACGCCCTGCGTATCCGTCGCTTCCTCAGTCGTTTGCTCCGCTTCGGTAGTGACGCCTTCGGTTTCGGTCTGCGTTTCCTTATCTGTCGTTACGGGATTTTTTTCACCGCACGCACACATAACGGAAAGCAAGAACAATGCGATCAGAATTATGGAGATGATTTTTTTCATATAAATGCCTTTCTATAATATTACACAAACAGCGGAGCAATCGCTCCGCTGTTTTACCGTATTGCAGATCAGTGGCAGATGCACTCCTCGGTATCCTTGTCGAAAATATGCATTCTCGATATATCCATAGCGACCTTGACGGTGTCTCCGGCTCTCGCGGTGGAGCGGGAGGAAACACGGGCGGTAAGCTTTACCTCCTCAGCCTTTACGGCGGCGAGGTACAGATATATTTCAGCGCCCATAAGCTCGGTGACCTCGACGTAAGCGTCTATGCAGGTATCCGGGAACTGGGAGATATACATAGGCTCGTCGTGGATGCACTCGGGACGGATACCGGCGATAACGTCTTTGCCGATATACTCGCGCAGCGCGGGATTCGTCGACTTTTCCTTAGGCAGCTTCAGCTCGTTTTCGCCGAATACGACGTAGAGGTCGTCGCCTTTTTCCTTTATGGAGCAGTCGATGAAGTTCATCTGAGGAGTTCCGATAAAGCCCGCGACGAATATCTTGTTGGGCTGGTCGTAGAGGTTCTGAGGCGTATCGACCTGCTGGATCTTACCGTCCTTCATAACGACGATACGGGAAGCCATCGTCATAGCCTCTACCTGGTCGTGCGTAACGTATACGAACGTCGTACCTAATCTCTTATGTAACAGCGTAAGCTCGGTTCTCATCGTTGCACGGAGCTTTGCGTCAAGGTTTGACAACGGCTCGTCAAGCAAGAAGACCTTCGGGTTACGGACTATAGCGCGTCCCAGAGCGACACGCTGCTTCTGACCGCCGGACAAAGCCTTCGGACGTCTTTCAAGCAGGTGGTTTATATCAAGTATACGTGCAGCCTCTTCAACTCTGCGCTTGATCTCCTCCTTCGGAGTTTTGCGGAGTTTAAGACCGAACGCCATGTTCTCAAAAACAGTCATATGAGGATACAGAGCGTAGTTCTGGAACACCATCGCTATATCTCTGTCTTTCGGAGCCACGTCGTTGACCAGTTTGTCGCCGATGAAAAGCTCGCCTTCCGTGATCTCCTCAAGTCCGGCGATCATACGGAGCGTTGTGGACTTACCGCAGCCGGAAGGACCGACGAAAACGATAAATTCCTTATCCTTGATCTCAAGGCAGAAGTCCGATACGGCAACGACGCCGCCCGGGTACTTTTTGTAAATGTGCTTTAATGATAAGCTTGCCATAATATCCTCCTGAATATTTTTCAACGTGTATATTATATCAGAAAAATCTGAAATTTTAAAGATGTTTATTTCCCAAAATTTTGCGTTTGTATTTGTGCATATTGCACAATCGTCAATAAAATCAGGCTTAATTCCGGCAACGATCCGGGTTTTACAATTTTAATATATTAAAATTTCATAGTCAGCGCTATGCGCTTTTTCGCGCTGTCAACGGAGAGTATTTTCACCTTTACGGTGTCGCCGACGCTTAAGACCTCGGAGGGGTGCTTTATATATTTATTCGATATCTGAGATATGTGAACAAGTCCGTCCTGATGTACGCCGATATCGACGAATGCGCCGAAGTCTATAACGTTTCTGACTATTCCCGTCAGCTCCATACCTTCCTTCAGGTCGTTCATATCGAGTATATCGTCGCGCAATACCGGCGGTGTGAAATCGTCGCGCAGATCGCGCCCGGGTTTTACAAGCTCTTTTATTATGTCGGCAAGAGTGGGAGCGCCTATGCCGAGCTCTTCGCAGAGCTTTTTGCTTCCCTCCTCCTTGACGAGCTCGGGCAGATCGGCGACCTGACCTTTTATAACGTCCTCGTCAGTCATACCGAAATGATCGAGCAGCGCTTCCGCGGCTTTATACGATTCGGGATGGACGCCGGTGTTGTCGAGTACGTTTTTGCCGTGCGGAACGCGAAGGAAGCCGGCGCACTGCTCATACGCTTTTGCGCCAATTCTCGGTACCTTCAACAGCTCGTCTCTCGATCTGAATTCGCCGTTCTCTTCGCGGTATTTAACGATATTCTTCGCCGACGCCGCGTTGATGCCTGAAATATACGACAAAAGCGAATGCGACGCGGTGTTCACGTCGACACCTACGGAGTTGACACAGCCTTCAACGACGCCGGTGAGCGCCTCGTCAAGTCTTGCGGGCTTCATATCGTGCTGATACTGACCGACGCCGATAGACTTCGGGTCGATCTTTACAAGCTCCGCCAAAGGATCCTGAAGACGTCTTGCTATCGAAACGGCGCTTCTCTGCGTTACGTCGAAATCAGGGAATTCGTCCGCGCCTAATTTTGAAGCGGAATAAACGCTCGCTCCCGCTTCGCTTACCATGGTATATTTACAACCGTTGTTTATCTCTTTAAGAAGATCGGCTATGAATATTTCGCTTTCCTTCGAAGCCGTGCCGTTGCCTATCGCCACGACGTTCACGCCCCATTTTTTGATGAGGCGCGTCACGATCGTTTTAGCCTCGGCTATTTTGTATTCCTGTTTCATGGTCGGATATATAACGGCTGTGTCGAGCACCTTTCCGGTCTTGTCGACGACTGCCAGCTTGCAGCCGGTCCTGTAACCCGGGTCGAGACCGAGAACGGTCTTGCCCTTTAAAGGCGGACTTAAAAGCAGGTGGCGCAGGTTGTCTGAAAACAGAACTATCGCGCCCTCGCTCGCCTTGTCGAAAAGATCGGAGCGTATCTCGCGCTCGATAGACGGCGCTATGAGTCTGTCGTACGCGTCGAGCACCGCTCCCTCGACGTATTTTCTCGCCGGGCTTTTATATTCCGTTATGAATTTGTCGAACATATAATTAAGGATCATATCCTTCGGCGCTTCAATATCGACCTTTAAGAATTCCTCTTTTTCGCCGCGGTTGATGGCAAGTATACGGTGATCGGGTATCTTGCTTACCTTTTCCTCGTAGTCGTAGTACATCGAATAGACGGAATCCTCTTCCTTGTTCTGCTTTGTTTTGATTATACCGTAATCGAAGGTCGTTTTTCTTATTTCTTTTCTGACCTCCGCGCTGTCGGAAACATCCTCGGCGATTATATCGCAGGCGCCGGCGAGCGCTTCCTCGGCTGAATTCACGCCTTTTTCCTCGTCGACGTATTCAGCGGCGATATCCTCAAGCGATTTTTCGTATGACGTTTTCTGCTCGTTCAAAAGCGCGGCGAGCGGTTCGAGACCGCGCTCGCGCGCGACCGAAGCTCTCGTTTTCTTTTTCTGCTTGTACGGGCGGTATATATCCTCGACCTCGGTAAGAGTCTGCGCGGCTGACAGCGCTTCGACTATTTCGTCTGTCAGCTTGCCCTGTCCCTCTATCGCGGAACGCACTTCCTCTTTCCTCTGCTCGAGATTGCGCAGATAATTAAGTCTGTCAAACAGATTGCGGAGCACCGTATCGTCAAGCGACCCCGTGACTTCCTTTCTGTAACGCGCGATGAACGGTATTGTGTTTCCGTCGTCGATGAGTGCAACGGTATTTTTTACTTGCTCCTCTTTTAAATTAAGTTCTTCGGCTAATTTTTTGATGATATCCATTTTTTTAATCCCTTGATTTGAAATTATTTATTTCTTCATCCGTCATAAGACGGTACTGTCCCGGCAAAAGCGACGGGTCGAGCGTAATTTTACCGAACGATACACGTCGGAGCGATACGACCCTGTTTGAAACGGAGGCGAACATCCTGCGTATCTGGTGATACTTGCCCTCCGATAACGTTATCCGTCCCTCCGTCGGCGACGTTTTTTCAATAACGCACGGTTTTGTTTCGTAACCGTCTTTTAAGACAGCGCCTTTTTCAAGCGATATCCTGTCCTCCTCCGATAAAGGTACGGCAAGCGAGTATTCATAGACCTTTTCAACGTGATGCTTCGGCGATAACGCGGCGTGCGCCGTTTTTCCGTCGTTCGTTATTATTATCAGTCCGTCGGTCGCTTTATCGAGTCTGCCGACGGTAAACAGATCGAGCCGTCCGTATTTCCGGTCGAGCAGATCGAACACGAGCTTTTCACCCGGCTCGTCGTTTGAGCAAACGAAACCGAGAGGTTTGTTCATGACGATATAGACGAATTCGCTGTATCCTATTATTTCGCCCTTGTACGCTATCGTGTTTTTTACGGGGTCGATATTTACCGACGGATCGCGCACGATCTCGCCGTCGACGGTTATCAAGCCGGCTTTGGCTTCCTTAGCGCATTGGCTTCGGGAAAGGATCCCGGAGCTTGTAAAGAATTTATCCAGTCTCATATCGTTTATTTTATCATAAGATTACGAATCTGTCAAGTATGAATAATAAAACATACACCGATCAATAATGTTAAAAAGGAGGTTTTTATTATGAACGATCAGAAGGCATACGGAAAATATGTAAAAAGTCACGCTAAAAAAACAAAGACGGCTTTATGCTGCTTAAAGGCGTTTTTATCCGGCGGCTTTATCTGCTGTGCGGGCGAGGCGTTTGCCGATATATATAAAACGGCGGGAGCGGGTGAAAAAAACGCGTATATGTTTGCATCAGTCACTCTGATTGTCATTACCGCCTTATTGACAGGTATAGGCGTTTTTGACAGATTGGCGAAGCACGCGGGCGCGGGTACGCTCGTACCGGTAACAGGTTTTGCAAACGCAATGATCTCACAGGCGATCGACGCTAAAAGCGAAGGCTTTATAACAGGCGTCGGAGCGAAGCTGTTTACCGTAGCCGGTCCCGTCATATTGTACGGCACGGCGGCGAGCGTTGTATACGGAATAATTTATTATATTATAAAATTTGCTTTTAAATAATAAAAAAGCTATTGACATTCCCAAACAGAAAAGATATAATAAAAGAAAAAACTACGGAGAATGTCAGAATGAAAAGCTTTTTACGTTTAATAAGCGTCATTATCTGCGCGGCGACTCTTTTGTCGTGCGCAATGTTCATTTCAGCCGACGCGGCGACGTTTGACAAAAACGCATATCCGTCAAGCGGCGACGGCGCTTCAACGCAGATACCTCTCGGTTCAAAATACGGCGTCCGGCTTGGGATCAACGGCGAGTTTTCAGCCGTTTCCGTCCGTTTGAGTACGTATCTGAACGGCGATACGATTTCAACCGTATCGGTTTACAAGTGGAACAACGATTACGAAACAACCGTAAAATCCGCTCCGGTCGGGTCGAAGCAGTTCAACCCCGTTAAAGACAACCAGAAGCACAAAGTCGAATTCGATAAACAGCCCGCGGGCGAGTATCTTATAGAAGTTTCCAACGATAACTCCGCTCTCTGCGTCTGGAAATGGGATAAAAACGAATTCGGTCACGGCTTCGTTTACGTTGACG
>CACZVC010000032.1 GCA_902784545.1 uncultured Ruminococcus sp.
GCGTAAAATCGACGAAGGCGCCGGTCGATTTTCCTATCCACGTTATCTGCTGCTGTTTTATGCTGTCAGGATAATCGACCTCGTCGAGCCCCTCGAGCAGCTTGTCCGCGTACTGCGTTATTTTCAGATACCAGACGTCCTTCGGGAGCTGAACGACGTCGCTGTGGCAGACGTCGCATTTGCCGCCCTGCGAATCCTCGTTCGACAAAACGACCTTGCAGTGCGGGCAGTAGTTTACGAGCGTTTTCGCACGGAAAACAAGCCCGTGATCGAACATTTTGAGGAATATCCACTGCGTCCACTTGTAATAATCGGGCAAGGACGTCGATATCTCGCGGCTCCAGTCGAAGGAAAAGCCTATCTTCTTCATCTGATCCTTGAAGTGGTCGACGTTTTTGGTCGTTATAATATGCGGATGCGTGTTCGTCTTTATCGCGTAGTTTTCAGCGGGCAGACCGAAGCTGTCGAAGCCCATCGGGAAAAGCACGTTATAGCCCTGCATCCTGCGCTTGTGCGACACGACGTCAAGGCCGGAATACGCCTTTATGTGGCCGACGTGCATACCTGCGCCGGACGGGTACGGGAATTCGACCAGGGCGTAGAATTTGGGCTTTTTGCTGTCGTCCTCCGCGCGGAAAACGCCTTCGTCCTCCCACTTTTTCTGCCATTTCGGCTCTATCGTTTTAAAATCGTATTTCATTTTATTCCTCCGGTGACTGTATGGGGGATTTATCCTGCCATAATCTGTCTAATTTATAAAATTCGCGCGCCGCGCCGACGAAAATGTGTACGATAACGACGCCGTAGTCGAGAACGTACCAGTCGCCGCCGAGCTGACCGTCCATGTGAAGCGGCTTCAGACCCGCCTCGCCCAGTTTATATTCCACCTCGTCCGCAAGCGCTTTGACGTGCGTTGTGGACTGCGCGTTGGCTATAACAAAATAATCGGTCATAACGGTCTTATCCCTGACCGGTATTATTTCGATATGCTTTGCAAGCTTTTCATCGAGTATAAGTCGTATCTGCTCCGATATCACGTTGGAATCCGCGTTTGTCAAATCGAGCTTTTTTTCGTTTTCAGCCATTTTATTTACCTCCGTTATGTATGTTAAGCGCGTCAGGTGATGTACCGCGCCGCCTTTTTCCTCTATATGATCGAGCTGTCTTTTACAGCACGTTATAAACGTTTCGTTTATGTGGGCTTCCGTTATTTCCTTTGAATAAAATTCCTTCCGCAGGCGTCTGCACGCCTCGTATTCCCTGCCCGGCTCTATAAAATCCGACAAAAACACTATCTTATCGCATAAGCTCATTCCGGGGGCGCCGGTGCAGTGATATTTTATCATATCCTCCGTCTCTTTGTCAAGAGAAAAGAGCTTTTTTGCAAGCGCCGCGCCCGATATCTGATGAAGCGTAAGGGGGACCTTTATATAATCCTCATCCGGCTTTTCATCGAGGAGCGCGAGCTGCTCTTCCGTCGGAAGCTCCTTCGATACGTCGTGGCAGAGCCCGGCGCGTATCAGCTTTGAAAGCTTACTCTCGGGCAGACCGAGCGCCTCGCCGATGTTCTCCGCCGTGTCAGCGACGCCCAAGCTGTGCTTATACCGCTTTTCCGACAGATTATTTTTTATATATTCCTTAATGTATACGTTTTTTGCGCCGTACAGGTCGTTTTTTACGATGTAATCATACACGCCGTCCGACAGATTTCCGGGTCTGTTCCCCTCCCGCAGCGCGCGGCGTACGTCCGTCGACGATACGACGACGGCGGGACATTCGCATATACGGCAAACCGCGCCGTATTTTTTTTCGTATTCCGCTTTTTTTCTCTCAAGCTCGGCTCTGTCCGTACCCGTGCGCGAGGCGCACCATATTTCGGCGCAGGCGAATATCCTCTCCGGCTCGCGCCATTGATCGAGCGTGAGGAACATATCGGAGCCTGTGAGAAAGCAGAGCGTCGTTTCATCGTTTTTGAAATGCTCGAGCGTCAGATACGTGTAGCTTACGCCGCCCTTTTGTATCTCGTAGTCGGAAATTCCGATCTTAGGCTCGTCCGCGAACGCCAGTCGCAGCATTTCAAGCCGCTTTTGCGGGTCGTCGTCCTTTGCCGTCGGCTTGTGCGGCGATATGAGGCTCGGCATTATTATGAGCCTGTCGAGTCCGGCTTCTTTCAGAAAATGCTTCGCCGCCTCCGTATGTCCGTCGTGCGGCGGCGAGAACGTACCGCCGTAAATGCCCGTCCTCACGGTAAAATTATCCTTTTGTCGCGGCGTTTCGGGTCCTTCGTTTCGCGGTACAGAAGAAAACGGTTGCCGACGACGAGAACGACGTCCGACTGCGTCAGCTCCGCCATTATATCCGCCGCCTCGCGGCTCGTGTACGGCGAATTTTCAAGCACGGATATTTTTATAAGCTCGTGCGCGGTAAGCGCGTCGTTTATCTGCTTTACCATATTGTCCGATATCTCGTTTTTGCCTATCTGAAAGATCGGCTGTAATTTGGCGCCGAGATTTTTCAGAAACGCCCTCTGTTTTGAATTCAGCATAACACACCTTTCAGCTTTCCGCAAAAATCGGAAAGCGCCCTGCCTCTGTGCGAAACTCCGTTCTTTTCATCCGGCTCCGCCTCCGCAAACGTCTTTTTCAGATCGTCGCTGTAAAACAAAGGATCGTAGCCGAAGCCGTCCTCTCCTCTGCACTCGCGCAGTATCACTCCGTGCGCCTCGCCGCGCGCCGTTATGATTTTTCCGTCGGGGAAGACCGCCGACATGACGCAGACGAATTTCGCCGTGCGCTTTTCATCCGGCACGTCTTTCAGCTCGCACAGCAGCTTTTCTATGTTTTCGTTATCGCCGCCGCCCGAATATCTTGCGGAATGTATGCCCGGCGCGCCGTCCAGAGCGTCAACACACAGGCCCGAATCGTCGGCTACGCCTATATATCCGAGCTTTGCGGGGACCGACGCTTTTATAACGGAATTTTCCTCAAACGTCGCTCCGTTCTCCTCGATATCGCCGGTAAATCCGATATCGCCGAGCGAAAGCACCTCGCAGTCGGGCAGAAGCTTCGACAGGATAGTGCGGAGCTCTTTTATTTTCTTTTTATTGTTTGAAGCAAGTACGAATTTCATCATTCAAACAACGCGTTTATAAAGTCCGCCGCTATAAACGGCTGCATATCGTCCGCCTTTTCGCCGACGCCTATGAATTTTACGGGTATTCCGAGCTCATCCTTTACCGATATAACGATGCCGCCCTTCGCCGTGCCGTCGAGCTTTGTGAGTATAAGCCCGGTGATCTCGGCGGAATTGCTGAATTCCTTCGCCTGTATCACGGCGTTCTGCCCCGTCGTCGCGTCAAGCACGAGCAGGGTCTCGCGCGCGGCGCCGGGAAGCTCGCGGTTCACTACGCGGTTGATCTTGGCAAGCTCGTCCATAAGGTTCTTTTTGTTGTGAAGTCTGCCGGCGGTGTCTATTATAAGCACGTCGGCGCCTCTCGCCTTTGCCGCGGCGGCGGCGTCGAAAACGACGGACGCGGGATCGGAGCCCTCGTCGTGCTTTATCATCTCAACGCCTATCCTGTCCGCCCAGATGCCGAGCTGATCTATCGCCGCGGCGCGGAACGTGTCCGCGGCGGCGAGGATGACCTTTTTGCCCTGCCCTTTGAGATAATTCGCTATTTTTGCGATGGACGTCGTTTTTCCCACGCCGTTCACGCCGATAACGAGTATGACGGACGGAGTCGTTGATAAATCGAGCGGCGCGCCGTCCTCTATCATTTCGCCTATGACTTCCTTCAGGGCGTTATACGCGTCCTCGGATTCGGTGATTCTGTCCTCCTGTATTTTCCTTCTCAGCTTTGATATTATCTTTTCGGTCGTTTCGACTCCGACGTCGCTTGTTATGAGTATTTCCTCGAGCTCGTCGAGCAGATCCTCGTCGACCTTGCGCATCGACACGAAAAGGTCGTGGACCTTTCCGAAAAGCGCGTTTTTCGTTTTTTGCAGTCCCTGTTTCAGTTTTTCAAAAAATCCCATTGTCTTATTCCAGCTTTCCCAACTTTTCTTCTATTTCGTCAATATCGACTGACAGCACCTTTGAAATGCCCTTTGTCGGCATCGTGACGCCGTAGAGCTTTTCCGCCGCTTCCATAGTGCCGCGCCTGTGCGTGATGAGTATGAACTGCGTTTTGTCCTGCGTTTCGCGCACGTACTGGGCGAAGCGGTCTACGTTGACCTCGTCGAGCGCCGCCTCTATCTCGTCAAGCATTATAAACGGCGTGGGGTTGACCTCTATCAGCGCCAGATATATCGCGATCGCGACGAACGACTGCTCGCCGCCCGACAAAAGCGACAGATTCTTTATTATTTTTCCCGGAGGGGCGACGTTTATTTCTATACCCGTTTCAAGCACGTTGTCCGGCTCCTTCAAAACGAGCTCCGCGGTACCGCCGCCGAAAAGTCTTCTGAACACCTGACCGAAATGCAGGTTGATGTTCTCGAACGCTTTGATAAAGCCCGTTTTCATCTCGTTGTCGAGCTGATCTATTATTTGAAGAAGATCGGTTTTCGAGCTTGTGAGGTCGTTTATCTGCACCGTCAGCTCGTCGTGCTGTTTTTTGACCTGCTGATATTCCTCGATAGCCGACACGTTAACGTGGCCTAACGCGCGTATTTTGCCCTTCAATTCCGTCTGCCGTCTGAAAAGACCCGGTCTCGTTTCGTCGTTGACCTCGGGACAGCCGAGCTCGACCGCCTTTTCCTTAGCCTCCGAATATGAAAGCTCGTAGTTCTCTTCAAGCACGCCTTTGAGCTTTTCGCGCTCGTTTTCCGCGTTTTCGAGCCTTGACTGCGACTGTACTTTTTTCTCTATGAGCTGCTGCTTCTGCTCGTTTTTCTCACGCTCGGAATTGCGCGACGAGGTGTATTTGCCCTCCGTCTCTACCGCTTTGACCGAAAGCTCCCTTATCTGCGCCTCAAGCTCCGATATTTTCGTTTCGTAAGCGGACAGATCCTCCGTCGTTTTTCCCGACCTCTGTATGTTGCTCTGCAGCTTGCTGCGTCTGTCCTCGAGCTGATTTTCGGCGGCGGTTATGCTCTGCTCTATCACGGCGCAGGTGCTTTCGCTCTCCGTCAGCGCCGCCTGATACGCCGCCGTGCCGCGCGCGTTTTCAGCCGCTTTTACGCGGGCTTCCTCAAGCGCGGTGCGGAGCTTTTGCTGATCGGCGTTGCAGGAATTCATCTCCGCGTCGAGCGCGGCGCGCTGATCCTCGAGCTGTTTTATCCGCTCTCTGATCTCCTCAAGCCTCGCCTGATCCTCCTCGCGCTGTTTTCTTCTCTGCTCGGATTTTTCGGTTATGCCGTTTTTCTCCGCCTCGATCTCGTCGAATCTCGCGTACGCCTCGTCAAGTCTCGCCTGCGCGACCTTTACCGCCGCCGCAGCCTCGTTCTGAAGCGCCGCTATTATGCCGTCCTCGGCGGTAAGACTGTCGGCTTTGTACGAAAGCGAGCTTTCGCTCTCCTTTAAACCGGCGAGCTTCTTTTCCGCTTCGTCCGCGGTCTTTTTACACTTTTTCATAACCTCGGACAGCTGTTCTATCTCGCGTCCGCGCGATAAAATACCGCTGTCACGCACGCCGGAGCCGCCCGTGAACGAGCCGCCCGCGTTTATCTGCTGACCGTCAAGCGTTACTATCCTTATTTTGAAGCCGAACGCGCGGGCGCAGTTTACCGCGTTGTCGATATTGTCGAATACCGCGGTCCTGCCGAGCAGGTTGGAGCAGATATCGCTGAATTTCGGCTCCGATGAAACGAGATCGGAAGCAACGCCCTCAAAACCGCGCATAGTTTTCAGCTTTGAGATATCCGCCGACATATACGAGGGCTTTACCGTGGCGACCGGCAGAAACGTCGTGCGGCCGGCGCCCGCGTTTTTCAGCGCGTACATCGCCGCCTTCGCCGCCGCCTCGTCCTCGACCACTATGTTCTGCAAAGCAGAGCCGAGCGAGCATTCTATCGCCGTGCCGTACTTTTCCGGAACGGAAATAATCTGCGAAACGGGGGCGTAGATCCCCTTTAACCTGCCGTTTTTGTATTCGTCCATTACAAAGCGCGTCGCGTGGGAGTAGCCCTCGAAAAGCTCCTCCATACGCTTCAGCGCCTCGGATTTGCGGAGCGCGACCTGATACGCCACGTCCGCGTCGTCCTTCGCGCGCTTGTATTTTTCCTGCTCCTCCGCGTTTGCGGAAAGCTCCGTTTTTATCTTTGCGAGCGACTCCGACGTCTGCGCGCGCTTGTCCGCGTACTGCTTTTCCGTCGCGGAAGCGGAATCGAGCTCCGATTCGAGCCTTTCGATATTCCTGTTCTGCGCCTCTATCGACTGGTCGAGCTCCGCGGTCTTTTCGCTGTCGTTCGCGTCCGTGCTGTCGGTGACGGTGAGGCTTATGCGAAGATCGACCGCCTCGTCGTTCAGCCCGCCGAGCTCTTCCGAAAGCTCCGCCGTTTTCTCTGCCGTTTCGTCTATTTTTTTGCAGATATCGTCGTATGCGCTCTGCGCCGCGCGCTCCCTTGCGCTGTATTCGGCGTCCTTGCCTGCCGATTCGTCAAGCGCGGACTGTCTTTCGTTTTTCAGCTTTTCCGCGTCCGCGAGGCTCTTTTTGAGATTGGAAAGTCTTTCCGTCAGCTCTTCTATTTTTTCTTTCAGGCTCTGCGCCTCGGCGGAAGCGAAAGCCGCCTTGTTCGTCGCCTCGTTGCGCTCGTTCTGCGTGCGCGAAAGCTCGGTGTTGCACTTTTCCGTTTCGTGCTTTATCTCCTGGAGCTTATCGAACAGCGCCGTCGTCTGCTCCGAAAGTCTGTCCGCCTCGCCCTCGGTCATTTCCAGATCGTTTGAATATATCTCGAAAGTGCCGCGCAGGGAAGCTATTTTTTTCGTAAGCTCCGCCATGTCGTATAACCACAGCGCTATGTCGAGACGGCGTTTTTCGTCGTAGATGTCCATATATTTGCGCGCTTTTTCCGACTCTCTTTCAAGCGGTCCGACGCGCTCAGCCAAAACGCTGTTTATGTCGTTTAACCTCGTTAAGTTCTCCTCGGTAACGGCGAGCTTTTTTAGCGCCTCGTTTTTGCTGAATTTGTATTTGGAGATACCCGCCGCCTCCTCGAAAACAGCGCGGCGCTCCTCGCTTTTGAGCGACACTATTTCCGCTATTTTGCCCTGACCGATGACGGAATAACCACCCTTGCCTATACCGGTGTTCATAAAAAGGGCGTGTATGTCCTTCAAACGGCACGTTTTGCCGTTTATGAGATAATCGCTGTCGCCGCCTCTGAAATAACGCCGCGTGACCGTGACCTCGTCGTATTCTATCGGCAGCTTGTCCGCCTCGTCGGTATTGTCGAGCGTCAGCGAGACCTGCGCAAAGCTCGACGGCTTTCTCGTCTCCGAGCCGCCGAAAATGATATCCTCCATTTTCGTACCGCGTATATTGCGCGACGATACCTCGCCGAGCACCCAGCGCATGGCGTCCGCTATATTCGATTTGCCGGACCCGTTCGGTCCGATTATGACGGTTATGCCTTCCTTGAAGGTCAGCGTCGTTTTTTCAGGGAAGGATTTGAAGCCCTGTAATTCGATCGATTTTAAATACATTACTCTTCGCAAAGCTCCGCCGTATAGGGCGGAATATCCTTTTCAATAAATTTAACGTCTATGTCAAACAGATCTTTTATTTTCCGTTTGTTTTCTTTTTTATGTCCCGAGGCGCGCGACGTGTGTCCCTTCGCCACGGCTATGACCGCGCTTTTGCCCTTGTATCCGTCGAGCAGCTTTACAAGCCGCCTTGAATATATAAGCGCGTCGCATTTTTCGCCTATCGCCTCGTCGTAGCCGCCGCAGGCTATCTCGTCTCCTCCGGTCAGCCCCTCGTTCGCCTGCAAGCCGACGCGGATAGTCGGCACGTTGTGCGATATGAAGACCTCTTTTACGTCCGCGGTCCGTTTTATCAGCTCGTCCGCCGTATAAGGCTCATACGCCCCCGCCTCCGCCATGAAGGCGAGCTCCGTATCCCTGAAAACGACTATCGGGTAGATCCTCGCGCCGTCGGCGTATTTACATATATCCTCCGCGGTCTTTATCTCGGATACGGGCGAGGCGCCGGGAAGTCCCGTCATCATCTGACCTATAAGCTCAAAGCCGTTTTCCTTTATGAGCCGCATCGCCTCAAACGACTGCGCTGAGCTGTGACCCCTGCGGCACGCGGCGAGCACCTTATCGTCCGTCGACTGTATCCCGAGCTCCACGGTCTTAACGCCGTATTTTTTCAGAATATCGAGTATTTCGCCGTCTATGTAATCCGGCCGTGTTGAGCATCGCAGAGACGATACCGCGCCGCGCTCTATGTACGTTTTCCCGAGTTCGAGCAGTCTTATCATAAGAGAACGGTCGATGCCGGTGAAAGAGCCGCCGAAAAACGCTATTTCCGCCTCATCCTCCGGCGTAAGCGTCGATACCGCTTCGTCTATCGTTTTTTTCACGTCTTCCTCTTTGAATTCCGTATGCTCGGTTATCTTTCTCTGATTGCAGAAAACGCAGTCGTTGGGACAGCCTAAATGCGGAATGAAGACGGGTATGTTTTTATGTTTCATCCGTTATCTCGCCGAACAGCACGAGCGCGTCGTGCGCCGCCTCCTGCTCCGCCGCGCGCTTGCTTTTGCCCGAGCCGCGCCCGACGACGTTGTTCTGATACTTTACGCAGACGAAAAACGTTTTGTTGTGTCCCGGACCTTCCTCGCCGGTAAGCTCGTATTCCACGCTCTCGCCCGGCTCCTTCTGTATGAACTGCTGTAAAAGCGATTTGTAGTCCGTCGTGTGCGCGGACGTTTTTTCTATCTGCGGGATAAGGAGCGGATAAAGGAATTTTTCCGCCGCCGCGCGTCCCCCGTCGAGATATACCGCCGCCAGAAGCGCCTCGAAAGCGTCGGCGATTATAGACGGATTTTCGCGCCCGCCGTTCTGCTCCTCGCCCTTGCCGAGGTAAAGCGCCTCGCCGAGACGGATCTGCCGCCCGAGGACTGACAGCGATTCCTCGCAGACCGCCGCCGCGCGCATTTTCGTAAGTCTGCCCTCCGGCACGTCCTTATACGTTGTGAATAAATATTCGCTGCAAAGGAATTCAAGTATCGCGTCGCCGAAAAATTCAAGTCTTTCGTTGAATTTCAGCTTCGCCCCGTCCTTGTTGTGCTCGTTCGCGTAGGACGAGTGCGTAAGAGCCTCGGTCAGAAGCTCCGTATTTTTAAATTTGTAACCAATCGTTTCGCAAAATCTTTCGTTCGTCATAACAAAACACCGATTAAGATATATAACAGTATTATAATATCATGCTTTTCGGAAAAGCCTCTTTTCTCATAAGTCCCCACATTTTATCTATATAAGCAAGCGTATAAAAATTCTCGTAGTAATGATAATAAAACGCGCCTTTCAAAGTCATTACGAGCGCCCCGTCCTCTTCCTTTATAAAGCCGAGCAGCTTGGCGACCCAAATCTCAAATCCGTACGCTTTTTTGAGCGGAACGCCGAAAAACTCCTCAAAATCTTTCACGGGTACTCTCGTGCCGTAAGCGGTCCAGAACAGATAATACACCATTCTCTGCCTTTTCCTGAATCTTAAAGTCAGTGAAGTGGGCAGAGTTTTGTTTTCGATCCGCCGGCAGTATTCATCAACGAAAAAAGTATTTATCTTGAACTGATCCTTCAAAAGCGTCGTTGCAGAGCAGCCGAAGCCTAAGAAATTGTCTCTCGTCATTGACGAATACTTTGCGTCCGAATCTGTAGAAAACGTCCAGATCGAGCTTCTGTAACAGCCTTTTTCTTCAAAATACCGCGTCATTTGATCCATCAGAGCGCGCTTTTTCTTTTTGGACATGGCTTTGACATTGCTTTTCGTAAACGTAAAATCTATAAAAGGGTATGCCGCCACGTGATTTGCGCCGATATCAAAAACCTTGTCTATATCGTATTTCAGATCTTCAAACGTCTGATCCGGAAGCGCGAAGATAAGATCCGCGGAGACGGTTTGAAACCGTACCTCGGAAAGCGCCTTCTTCAGAGCATCCGCGTCAACGCCCGTTCTGCCGAGCGTTTTTATATATTTTTCGAGAAAAGACTGTATACCTATACTTATCTTATCAACGCCCGCGTCTTTGAGCTTTTTCAGGACGTCGGGCTTTACGTTTGTCGGGTGCAGTTCTATCCCTATCCCATCGGTTATGTCAAAATGCTCGCTCAGCGCGCTTATTATCTCGCCTATGCGGTCCGCCGCAAGAGCCGGCGTCCCACCGCCGAAATAAAGACTCGTGACGGTCTTTTTTCCTTCATGCTGACCGCCCACAAAATGGATCTCTTTTATCAGCGCGTCAATATACTTATTCATCTTTTCTTCGCTGTAAAGCTCCTTGCAGTACGGGCAGAAATCGCAGACGGACCTACAAAACGGGATATGCACATAAAGCCCTAATCGGCTGCAGTCGGAATATGGCAGGACTTCATCGTATTCGTCTGTGAACGTGAACGGACGTATGCTGCGCGTCAGCCACGCCCTCGTCAAAAATGTAACGATACTCATATGTATTTTAAATATGTCCTGAGCATTTCAAAAATGATTTTCAGGTTCCCCTTGAACAAAAGAGTGTATTCCGCAACGAAGAAATATCCGCATTCATCGCAGAGTCCGGGCACGTCTATGCACCTGCCGCAAACGGATATTTTACCGTTCTCTATAACAAGGCATTGTTTGCACGGCGTCGGGAAGCTGTTGTTTATAAGATACGGAAACGCACTTTTAAGATTGAAAACGGGTGCTTTTTCCTTCATCATTTGCTTTATTACTTCACAACACTCCGCTTTTTCCCGCTTTGAAAGCGCCAACTCTCGCGTGTCCGGATAAGGAGTGTGAAAGTTGAACGAGACCGCCCGAACGTTCTTCGTATCCCTTGCCGTTACGCAGACGTCTCGGATCGCGTCTTTGTTTATCTGATTTATCGCCATATAGAAGCAGATGTTGTCGGACGTCGCGGCGCGCACGTTTTCCATTATTATATCGTACGTGTCGCCTCTTATCGCGTTGTGGCGCTCCCTGTCTCCGTCAAGGCTGAGAAGTATGAGATCCGCCTCAGGCAGATCTATCGGAAACGTTCCGTTTGTCACCGCGTTGACGATAAGGAATCCCATTTTCTTCGCCTCGATAACGAGGTCTTTCAGCGTCTTATCGCCGTCCTTCCACAAAAATGTTTCCCCGCCGCAGAAAAACAGTATCTTTACGCCCATGTCAAGAAGCGTCTGCATTTCCCGCCTGATTTGTTCGTAAGGGTGGATCACCGACGTGATATTGTTCACTGAACAGTGTTTGCATTTAAGATTACATTTATCCGTTACGATGACCGTTCCGAGGATCGGATCGCTCTTGCGGAATAATACCGTTTTAACACCGAATCTAAAAAGAGACCAAAAAGCAGACAGTTTCATAATTCAGACTCTCTAAATACCATTTACGTATATACTATTGTAAAAGTGGATTGGTTGCTTTTTTGTAAGAGGGTAATGCGGCAACCGTATGCATTACCGACTTGTGTGAAACTTGCTGTCTTTACCGTCTGAAAAAGGCAAAATATCGTAATCGCCCCGTTATCAGCCCGCGCCGTGAACTTGAGAGCGGCGGGGTTCCCGGATATGGGGGCGGGGAGCCCCCTTAAATTAAGCCCTTGTCGAAAGATGATTTACGGCGGTCCCGTCGCTTTGGGGGTTGCCCACCCCTCCGGCTCGGCTGACGCCTCGCCACCCCCCATACCCCCCTGTCCCCTCCCGTCGTTTCTTCAAAACGAGGGGGCGCGCGGCGGCGGGCAGGAGCCCCGAAAGAATCCCCGACAGCTCGGGGGGTAGGCGGGGGTGGAACCGGGGTCCTCGCCGCGAACTTGAGAGCGGCGGGGTTCTCGGATAGGGGGGTGGAACCGGGGTCCTCGCCGCGAACTTGAGAGCGGCGGGGTTCTCGGGTAGGGGGGCGGGGGAACCCCCTTTGTAAAACAAAATCTTACCACGTTACATATCCCCTTGTCGCGCTTTTGGGGGGCGCGGGAGCCCCAACCGCGGTGAAGCCGCACGATTCGTCGCGAAGTAGGGGTTCCCCGCGTGACATGGTCGCGCGGGGGTTCCCGTAGCGACGCCTTATCCAATGCTTAATTCGTAGTTCGGGCGAGAAAACCCTCCCCTGCAATTCGCTCTGCCTCTTTTATCGCCCTTTCGGCGATATATTCGTATCTCTTCCGCTTTCCGCCCTTTACCTTCTCCGTTATCGGCGCGATTATGCCGAAGTTCGCGTTCATGGGCTGGAAATCCTTTGCCTCGGACGACGATATATATTTCGCCATCGCGCCGAGCTCCGTCGTATCCGGGAAGATGAACGGCGCCTTGCCGAGCGCGCGCCTTGCGGCGTTCACGCCGGCGACAAAGCCGGAGCCTGTTGATTCGATATATCCCTCGACGCCCGTCATCTGCCCGGCGAAATACAGTCCGGGACGCGACAGCACGCCGTAATCCGCGCCTAAAAATCCGGGAGAATCCATATAGGTGTTTCTGTGCATTACGCCGTAGCGGAAAAATTCCGCGTTTTCAAGTCCCGGTATCATACCGAACACGCGCCGCTGTTCGGGGAACGTCAGATTAGTCTGGAAGCCGACAAGGTTGAACATCGTCCTTTCCCTGTTCTCCGCGCGCAGCTGCACCGCGGCGTAAGGCTCGCTGCCCGTCCGCGGGTCGGTAAGCCCGACGGGTTTAAGCGGTCCGTAGCGGAGCGTGTCCACCCCGCGCGACGCCATTACCTCGACCGGCATACAGCCCTCGAACACCTTCATATCCTTTTCAAAGCCGTGGAGCGGCGCGCGCTCCGCGGTCACAAGCGCGTTGTAAAACGCAAGATACCGTTCCTCGTCCATGGGGCAGTTTATATACGCCGCCTCGCCCTTGTCGTATCTCGACTGATAAAAGCAGACGGACATATCAATGCTTTCGGCGGAGATTATCGGCGCCGCCGCGTCGAAGAAATGGAGCTGTTTCACGCCGGTGATCTCCGCTATTTTCTCCGACAAAGCGTCGGACGTCAGGGGTCCCGTGGCTATGACGGTTATACCGTCCGGTATTTCTTTGACCTCGCCTTCGATCACCTCAACGTTCGGGTCGTTTTTTATCTTCTCCGTGATATATGACGAAAAGCCGTTTCTGTCGACGGCGAGCGCGCCGCCGGCTTCGACCCTGTTTTTATCCGCCGCCTCCATTATAAGCGAGCCGCAGATACGGAGCTCCTCTTTCAAAAGCCCTATCGCGTTCGTCAGCCCCGCCGCGCGAAGCGAATTGGAACAGACGAGCTCGGCAAAATCCGGCGATCTGTGCGCGGGCGTGTATTTTTGCGGCTTCATTTCAAAAAGTCTGACGGAAACGCCGAGCTTTGACGCCTGATATGCCGCCTCGCACCCGGCGAGCCCCGCGCCGACAACGTTTATAACGCTCATTTTCCGAAACGCGCTTTTATGCGCTCCACCGCCTCAGCGGTGTTCTCGTGCGTGTTGAACGACGTAAGGCGGAAAAAGCCTTTTCCGCATTTGCCGAAGCCCTCTCCGGGCGTGCCGACGACCTGACATTCGTTGAGCAGAAGATCGAAAAACTCCCACGAGCCCATATCGTCCGGGCATTTGAGCCATATATACGGCGAATTCACGCCGCCGGTGTAGTAAATGCCGAGGCTGTCGAGGCATTTGCCGATCATATCCGCATTCTTTTTGTAATAATCAAGGTTTTCCTTTATCTGCGCCTGACCCTCGGCGGTAAAAGCCGCCGCCGCGCCGCGCTGGATTATGTACGGCGCGCCGTTGTATCTGGTTGACTGACGGCGAAGCCACATATCGGCGAGCTTTTTGCCTTCGGCCGCAAGCTCGTCGGGCAGTACGCAGTAACCGCACCGCTCGCCGGTAAAGCCGGCGTTTTTGGAAAAGCTGCAGAACTCTATCGCGCATTCCCTCGCGCCGTCGATTTCGTATATCGACCTCGCAAGCGCGCCGTCGGTTATAAAAGCCTCGTACGCCGCGTCGTACAGTATTATCGCGCCGCGCGAGCGAGCGTATTTCACCCACTCTGCAAGCGCGTCCCTCGTGTACGCCGCGCCCGTCGGGTTGTTCGGCGAGCAGATATATATAAGATCTGCCGATACGGAATCGTCGGGCGCAGGCAGAAAGCCGTTTTCCTCGTTTGACTCCGCGTATATGACCTTTCTTCCGCACATAACGTTAGTGTCGACGTAGACGGGATATACCGGATCGGGCACGAGCACGGTGTTGCCGCGGTCGAAAAGGTCGAGAATATTTCCTATATCGCTTTTCGCTCCGTCGGAAACGTATATCTCGTGAGCGCCGACCTTCGTGCCGCGCCCGGCGTAATAATCCGATATCGCGCCGCGCAGGAAATCAAAGCCCTCGTAAGGACCGTAGCCCCTGAAGCCCGCGACGGTAAGCTGTTCGTCGCACGCCTCCTTCATCGCACGCACGCAGGCGGCGGGCAGAGGCCGCGTGACGTCACCTATACCGAGCTTTATTATTTTTTTGTCCGGGTTTTTCTTCGCGTATTCCGCGGTCTTAACAGCGACAGTGTGGAAAAGATAGCTGTCTTTCAGATCGTCGTAGTATTTGTTTAGTTTCATTCGGTATCTCCGTAATAAACGCCGTCCGATACTCTGACGGCTTCGCCCGTCATGAAAACGGTTTCTTTTGTATATTCTATGATAAGCTCGCCGCCTCTGAGACTTACCGTCACCGGCTGTCCCTCGCCGAAATATCCGAGCCTCACCGCCGCGGAGACCGCGGCGCACGCACCGGTGCCGCAGGCGAGCGTTTCGCCCGAGCCGCGCTCCCATACGCGCATACGCAGTCTGTTATCCCCGGTCTTTTTCACGAATTCGGTGTTCACGCCCTCGGGGAAAAGCGGATCGCGCTCGAACAGCGGACCCGTTTTTTCAAGCTCAAGCGCGTCGGGATCGCCGCAGAAGACGACGCAGTGCGGATTTCCCATGGAAACGAGCGACACCTCGTATTCGCCGCCCGCGACTTTAACTTTTTCGCCGACGCATTCGCCGTCGCGGTCCGCGGGGATCGACCTGCAGTCGAAGACCGCCGCGCCCATATCGACGCGCGCGCCCGCCGCCTTGCCGTCCTTTATTATCATTTTGAGGCGCTTTACGCCGGACAGGGTTTCGATATCAATGAATTCTTTTTTTGCTATGCCCTCGTCGTAAAGATACTTGCCCACGCAGCGTATCGCGTTGCCGCACATTTTTCCCTCGCTGCCGTCGGCGTTATACATATGCATAAATGCGTCGGCTTTGTCCGACGGGCAGATAAGCACGAGCCCGTCGCCGCCTACGCCCTTGTGCCTGTCGGATATATTTTGGTATATTTTATCATTTGTTTTCCCTGCCGCAATCGAGAAGCAGCGATCTCATATCGTAAAATCCCGCCGGTTTTGTCAGTATATATGAACAGGCGCGGAGCGCGCCCTGCGCGAACAGCTCGCGCCCCTCGGCAACGTGCTTTATGCTGAGTCTTTCGCCGTTGCCGAAGAATATAACCTCGTGCTCGCCTATATCGGAGCCGCCGCGAACGCTGTGTATGCCTATTTCGTTATAAGGACGCTTTTCGGAGCGGCCCGTTCTGTCAAACGTGTGCGTACGCTCGCCGACCTGCTCCTCTATCGAGTTGGCTATCATAAGCGCCGTGCCGGACGGAGCGTCCAGCTTGTTCCTGTGGTGAGTTTCGATTATCTCTATATCGAAATCGTCGAGGATACCCGCCGCCTCCGCCGCCAGACGGCAGAGCACGTTTACGGCGATAGACATATTGCCGGCTTTGAAAACAGGTATCTTTTTCGCCGCGGACTTTATTATATCGAGCTCGGCGGGCGTGTGTCCCGTCGTGGCTATTACCGCGGGGACGTTGTTTTTCACGGCGTAGCTCAAAACCGCCTCGGTATACAGATGCGATGAAAAATCGAGTATGACGTCGCATTTTTCAAGTACGAAGGAAATATCGTTGTAAACGCCGTCCGATATGACGGAATCGACGCGGGCGACGATCTTATGCTCCGCTCCGCACGCCGCAGAGACGGCGCGCCCCATTCTTCCGTTGGCTCCTACCAAAAGTATGCGTATCATCTGATCCTTCCTCCGTATTCCTGTAAGACTTTTCTCAATTTTTCGTTTTCCGCCTCTGACATCGTGCAGAGCGGCAGACGCAGCTCGTCCTCGCAGATGCCGAGCATCGACATGGCGACCTTTACGGGTATCGGGTTAACCGTCATGAAAAGCGCGTTTATAAGGTCAAGATATTCGAGCTGAAGCGCGGCGCCGCGGCGGAAATCGCCGTCAAGGCACGCGTGCGTCATTTCTACCGTCGCCTCAGGCGCGATATTCGACAAAACGGATATAACGCCCTGCGCGCCGAGGCTCATGAGCGGCACTATCTGGTCGTCGTTGCCGGAGTACACGGTCATATTATCGCCGACGGCGCGTATCACCTTAGTGATGAAAGAAACGTCGCCGCTCGCCTCCTTCGTCGCCACGATATTCGGGTGCTGGGCAAGCTCTTTATACGCGTCTATGCCTATATTGCAGCCGGTGCGGGAGGGGACGTTGTAAAGTATGACAGGCTTGGACACGTTGTCGGCGATCTTTGAAAAATACTTTACGAGCCCCGCCTGAGACGCCTTGTTGTAGTACGGCGTCACGTGGAGCAGCGCGTCGGCGCCGACCTCGCAGGCGTGCTGCGAAAGGTCTATCGCGTAGGCGTAGTCGTTCGAGCCGGTGCCGGCGATTATCGGTATGCGCTTCGCCGCCTTTTTAACGGTAAATTCTATAACGCTCCTGTGCTCCTCGTCGGTCAGAGTCGACGATTCGCCCGTCGTTCCGCAGATAACGATGGAATCTATCCCGGACCGTATCTGACTTTCGATCAGCTTTTCCAAAGCGTCGTAATCCACTTCGTTGTTTTTAAAAGGCGTTACCAGTGCTGTCGCGGCTCCTTTGAACACAGTATTTTTTTTCATTTTTCCATGACTCCAATTTTTAATTATTATTGTATAGTTTATATTATACAATCTGATTTTAAAAAAAGCAAGCAACAAAAGCCCGTTATTATGAACATTTCGCCTATAAAATATTGACGTAAGATTTCCGCGGCGGGCTTTTGAAAAAAATGCTTGACAAACGCGAAAATATGTGTTATAATGCGGCAAATGCGATGAAGGAAATAAAAAAGCCGTAAAGCTTTATCCAGAGAGACGCGCCGCGGGCTGAAAGCGCGTTATAAAGCGGGCTTCCCGTCATTCCCGAGCAGCGGCGCCGAAACAGCAGTAAGCGCCGACGTACGCCGCGTAAAGGCTTAACGAGGCGCGCGCTTTGCGTGCGTGAAATCAGGTGGTACCACGGTCATTCCCGTCCTGAACAGGACGGGTTATTTTTATACGAAAGGATAAATGAGATGAAAGAGCTTGCAAAGAATTTTGAGCCGCAGGCGGTGGAAAAAAGCCTCTATAAAATGTGGCGCGACAGGGGATATTTCAAGCCCTCGGACGACAGAGAAAAAGAGACGTTCACGATAGTCATACCGCCTCCCAACGTAACGGGACAGCTCCACATGGGGCACGCGCTTGACGAAACGCTTCAGGACGTGCTTATAAGATACAAGAGGATGAAGGGCTACGCCGCGCTGTGGGTACCCGGCACGGACCACGCGGGTATAGCCACGCAGATAAAGGTCGAGGAGAATCTGCGCGTAAACGAAGGTCTTACGAGATACGACCTCGGCCGCGAAAAGTTTCTCGACCGCGTCTGGGCGTGGAAAAACAAATACGGCTCCCGCATAATAGAACAGCTTGAAACGCTCGGCTCCTCCTGCGACTGGGACAGACTGCGCTTCACGATGGACGACGGACTGTCGAAGGCTGTCCGCGAGGTGTTCAACAATCTGTATGAAAAGGGTCTTATTTACAGAGGCTTCCGCATAATAAACTGGTGTCCGCACTGCCGCACGGCTCTGTCCGACGCGGAGGTGGAATACGCCGAGGAGGCGGGTCATTTCTGGCACATCAGATATCCGGTAAAGGACGGGGACGAATACGTTACCGTCGCCACGACGCGTCCGGAAACGATGCTCGGCGATACCGCCGTCGCGGTAAACCCGGCTGACGAAAGATATACTCATCTTGTCGGCAAAACGCTCATACTGCCGCTCGTGGGGCGTGAGATACCGGTGATAGCAGACGATTACGTCGACCTCGATTTCGGTACCGGCTGCGTCAAGATAACGCCGGCGCACGACCCGAACGACTTTATGGTCGGTCAGCGCCACGACCTGCCCGTGATAAGAGTAATGAACGACGACGCGGCGATAAACGCCGAGGGCGGCAAATACGAGGGTATGGACAGATACGAGGCGAGAGCCGCGATACTGAAGGACCTTGAAGAGGGCGGATATCTCGTAAAGACCGAGGATCACGTTCACAACGTGGGCAAATGCTACCGCTGCGGCACTACCGTGGAGCCGCTTACGTCGGATCAGTGGTTCGTTAAAATGGGACCGATGATAAAGCCGGCGGTCGACGCGGTGAAGACCGGCAAAATAAAATTCGTGCCGGAGCGCTTTACGAAAACGTATATAAACTGGATGGAAAATCTCCACGACTGGTGCATAAGCCGCCAGCTCTGGTGGGGTCACCGCATCCCGGCGTTTTACTGCGACGACTGCGGCGAAATGACCGTGTCGCGTACGGATATAACGGTCTGCCCTAAGTGCGGCGGCAGGGTGCGGCAGGACGAGGACGTGCTCGATACGTGGTTCTCCTCCGCTCTGTGGCCGTTCTCAACGCTCGGCTGGCCCGCCGAGACGGACGATCTCAAACGCTTCTTCCCGACGGACGTGCTCGTGACCGGCTACGACATAATCTCCTTCTGGGTGTCGAGAATGATATTCTCGTCGCTCGAGCAGACGGGCAAAGAGCCGTTCTCCACCGTGTTCATACACGGACTCGTCCGCGACGCGCAGGGGCGCAAGATGTCGAAATCGCTCGGCAACGGCATCGACCCGATAGAGATAATAGACAAATACGGCGCCGACGCGCTCCGCTTCGCGCTGGCTACCGGCAACTCGCCCGGAAACGATATGCGCTTCTCAGACGAGAAGATAGAGGCGGCGAGGAACTTTACGAACAAGATATGGAACGCCGCGAGATTCGTTCTCATGAATCTGACGATAGAAGACTGCGCTCTGCCGGATAAAGAAAAGCTGCACGTCGAGGATAAATGGATACTTTCGCTTTATAACCGCGCGGTGTCCGAGGTCAGCGCGAATATAGACAAATTTGAGGTCGGCGTGGCGCTGTCGAAGCTGTACGACTTCGTATGGGATATATTCTGCGACTGGTATATAGAGCTTATAAAGCCGAGACTTCTGTCGGACGACAAAGAGGACAGCGAAAACGCTCAGCGCGTGATACTGTACGTTCTCACCGGCACGCTCAAAATGCTTCACCCGTATATGCCGTTCGTAACGGAGGAATTATATCAGGCTCTGCCGCACGACACCGACAGCATAATGATATCGAAATATCCCGAATACGACGAAAGCCTGTGCTTCCCCGGAGACGAGGCGCATATGGCGGCGGTCATCGAGGCGATACGCGCAATAAGGAACAGACGCGCGGAAATGAACGTCGCGCCGTCCAAAAAAGCGTCCGTTCATATCGTCACCGACAACAGGGACGCCTTCAACGATCTGACGTCCGTGTTCTTCAAAAAGCTGGCGTCCGCGTCCGACGTTGCGGTATGCGACAGATACGAGGATGAAAACGCCGTGAGCATAATCACACCCGCGGCGCGCATATATATCCCGCTCGGCGAGCTTGTCGATATGGAGGCGGAAAAGAAACGCCTTGAAAAGGAAGCCGAAAAGGTAAAGGGCGAAATAGAGCGCATAGAAAAGAAGCTCTCAAACGAAGG
>CACZVC010000033.1 GCA_902784545.1 uncultured Ruminococcus sp.
ATCAGCTCGAAGGGTGCGCTTCCCGCAAGCGTCATAACGGTGAAAGCCGCGCCTTCGACTCCGTCCTTGTCGGCTTTTACACGGCAGGCGTGTATAACGTCGCTCAAAAACAAGCTGTCGTCAGTCAGCGCCGAAAAATCGGCTTTATCAGTCATACACTCGCTTATGCCGATATCGCGCAGCGCGTCTTTAATGCTGCCGTCAAGACTGATATCGAAGTCCGGCATCCTTACCGTAACCTCGTATTCGATACCGAACGGATCATTGTTTATATACGATATGACTCCGGTCTTCAACACGTCGTCCACGGTCTTGTTTTTGTCCGGCAAAAAGAACCACATTCTGTTGTTGTCGGACAGTCTTTCCGCATACGCGGTAAAGCCCTTGCCCTTGTATATCTGATTATCGTTTACCTTTTTATTGAAAACGCAGGGCTCGCCGTCGAATTTGCCCTCCTCCGTTTCTTCATACTCCGTATACCATTTTGTTTTATAATACAGAGTCGAGGCAAGCGTAATCGCCGTATCCGGCGGTATGACAAGACCGTTTATGCTGTTATCCAACAGACCGTTCGTCATATCGGAAAGCCATTGTTTGAGGGTGTTTATATACTTCTCATCGCCGAAATCTCCCGCAAACGCCGAGGCGTAGTGGTCTTTTTTAAGATGCTCCTCGCACGCTTCCTTTACGGGCAGACCGCTTGAAAGCCATACCGAATTCGCGAGCATTGATTTTCCCTGATTGTCGTCGCGGTTGTTATAGAACCACACGAGCTTCGACTGTTCGCGCAGCTCCTCGATGCTTTTGACACCGAGAACGTCGAGTATCTCGGCGCGCGACGAGCCTTCGGCGCATTCCGCAAGAAGCGAAAGAGCCATATAAACGTTTACCGGCGAAACGGCGCCGGCGTCACCGCCTTCAAGCACTTTTTGATTCAGCTTGTCGTAAAAAGCGGTCAGCCTGTCGCCGCAGCTGCGGTAAGCTTCGATATTTTTATAATATCCGTCGGAATCATCAGGCGACGACGCGGTAAGATCGGCTATACTCGCGAATTTCGCGCCGGAGTAATCGCCGCTCTTGCCCTTATACGGCTCGTACGTTACCGCCTCTTTCGTTTCCTTCGGACGCGTATTTCCGGTCTCCTCCGGAGCCTTGACGCACGCGGCAAGCGACAGCAGAGCCGCCGCGGCTGTTATAACCGATAATATTCTTTTCACAGGCGTATAGACCTCCTTGCTGTATCTATATAATAAGACGTAAAAAACCGCCGAAAAAGTTTCACAAAAAACGTGATTTTACTGCTTTTTTACAATTTATTCATTAAATAAAGATCGGCTTCTTCTCTGCTTTTGAACGTTATTATATTTCTGTTACTGTATTTTTCAAGCAGGGCAAGCGTCACGGGACGCTGATCTGTATCGTAATCTCTTATCCATTTTTCAAATCCGGGATCGAAGCTCTCCTCCGTCCACGGCAGATCCGGATGTACGGTACCGACGCGGGCGACAGCGCCGTCAAGCCTTTCTGCCAGCGGTATATCAAAATAGAATATCGTATCAGCCGCGGCGATACGCCGCTCAATAGTCCTGCCGTACTCTCCGTCAATTATAAATCTGTCATATCCTAAAATAACGTCGAGCCGACGGTCGAAGACCTCGCGGCTGACGTGCGTTTTATCCGGATTCCAGAACACGTTGTCAAGGTGATAAAGCGGCAGCCCGACAACGTCCCGCAGCTTACGCGCAAACGTGCTTTTGCCGGAGCCCGAACCTCCGATAACAATTACTTTTTTCATATTTATTCTTTATTATTTAACGCGGGAGGGGCGACCCCTCCCCTACAACGGACGACCAATGGTCGCCCCTACACGTTATTCCTCTCGCACACGCACGAGCAGCGCCCTGCCCTCGCCGACGGTTATTTCGGCGGTCATACCGGGCAGAGGCTCGTTACTCACGCCGAGCGGAAAATCGACCGTCAGCTCCGCTGAATCGAGCTGATAAAGCGCGTTTTTTATATTCACCCCGCGGCAGACGCCGGTTACGTTCAAAAGTGAAAAATACGGATATTTATCCGTCACGTACGCGGGCTTGCCGGATATTATTTCCATATCGGAATGATCGTCGACGATAACTCCGTGACAGCCGGAGCTTTCAAGCATATTAAGTATCGCTATATTGCCGAGCGTGTGATCGAGCCTGCCGCCGATAACGCCGAGCAGAAGAAATTCGGTAAAACCGCGCCTCATCCCCTCTTTTGCGGCGTAGACCGTGTCCGTATCGTCCTTTACGTGCGGCAGTATCACCGTTTCCGTATCGCGCAGCGGATTTTCCGTCGAATCGAAATCGCCGATTATCAGATCGGCTTTATGCCCGAGAGCCGCCTCGTGTTTAAGCCCCGCGTCGCAGTATATGAAAAAATCCGTGCCGCGCAGATACGGTATGACCGAGCCGTAGCGCCCGATGTGCGCCGCGCCGACTATAACGCATCTTCTATTCAATTACAATACCTCCTATATCGTTGACGTGTACGGCGTAAAAGCCCGCGTCTTTCGCCGTTTCAACGTAGCTTTGATCGTCCTCGACGACGAGCGTTTCGCACGGTCCGAAGCCGAGAAGCTCCGCTGCGCGTATGAAAACGAGCGCGCTGTTTTTGCCCTCTCCGACCTCGTCGCAGGAAATAACGAAGGAAAAATACTTTTTAAGTCCCGTGCCGTCAAGCGCAAGCTCTATAAGCTCCTTGTCGTTCGCCGTGGCGACAGCCATCCTGACGCCCTTTTCATAAAGCTTGTCCAAAAGACCGGTTATACCGTCGTTTACTTTTACGTTTGCGTATTTTTTTCTCACTATCGCTAAAATATCGGCTGATATTTTTTCCTCGCTGTCGGTCAGACCGTATACCTTTTTAACAAACGAAATGCTTTCGCCGTACGTCAGCTTGTTTATGTCCTTATACGATCCCTCGTCGAAAACCAGCCCCTTTGACGAGATATATTCCTCGTCCGTTTCGCGCCACAGACCGAGAGAGTCGATTAGCGTGCCGTCCGCGTCAAAGACCGCGCATTTTATCACAGGCGCCTCCTATTTTATCATAACGTCCCCCGTTTTTAAAAGAGCCTTCACGTCCCCGCAAAGGCTCTTTTTATTTTATTCTTCTTCCTTTATTTCTTCGGCGGGAGCCTCGTCCTCGGGAGCTTCCTCACCCTCGTGACGCTCGGCTCTGAACGGCTTGCGCGGAAGCGCGGCTTTGCGCGAGAAGTTCATTCTGCCCTTTTCGTCGGTGCCGAGGCACTTTATCGTAACGGTATCGCCGATCTTTACGACGTCCTCAACGTTTTCCGTTCTCTTGTATTCAAGATCGCGGACGTGTACGAATCCGAGGTAGCCGGGAACGATCTCGACTCTGCAGCCTATCGGCAGTATCTCTACGACCTTGCCGGTGTACGTCGCGCCCTTGACCGGCTCGAAGACTATGCCTTCGATTATAGCCTTCGCGGCGTAGCAGGCGTTCTTGTCTACGGCGGAGATGAATACGGAGCCGTCGTCCTCGATGTCTATCTTTGCGCCCGTGTCGGCTACGATCTTCTGTATGACCTTGCCGCCCGTGCCTATGACCTCGCGGATCTTGTCGGGATGTATCTGCATGCTTATCATCTTCGGAGCGTATTCGGAGACCTCGTCACGCGGACGGTCGATAGCCTTCAGAAGTATCTCGTCTATGATGTAATCTCTGCCCTTGTGGGTCGTTTCAAGCGCGTTCTTTATTATCTCGGGCGTAAGACCGTCTATCTTGAGGTCCATCTGTATCGAGGTTATGCCCTTGTGCGTACCGGCGACCTTGAAGTCCATATCGCCGTAGAAGTCCTCAAGTCCCTGAATGTCTATCATAGTCATCCAGCGCTCGCCCTCGGTGATAAGACCGCAGGAGATACCGGCGACCGGCGCCTTTATCGGAACGCCCGCGTCCATAAGCGCAAGCGTGGAGCCGCATACGGAACCCTGAGAGGTGGAGCCGTTGGATGAGATGACCTCGGATACGAGGCGTATCGCATACGGGAATTCCTCAACGGACGGAAGCACGGGAACGAGGGATCTTTCGGCTAACGCGCCGTGACCGATCTCACGTCTGCCGGGGGAACGGGAGGACTTCGCCTCGCCGGTGGAGTAGCCCGGCATATTGTAGTGGTGCATATATCTCTTGACTTCTTCCTGATCTATGCCGTCAAGCTCCTGCATATCGGAAATGGAGCCGAGCGTCGCGATCGTCATGACCTGAGTCTGACCTCTCGTGAACAGACCGGAGCCGTGCGTTCTCTTGAACAGACCGACCTCAGCCGCAAGCGGTCTTATCTGGTCGAGTCTTCTGCCGTCTACGCGCTTGCCCTGGAGCAGCCATTCGCGGACGATGACCTTCTGCAGCTTGTAGAGGATCTCCTCTATCATCGGGTGATAATCGGGATATTCCTCGTCGTATTCTTCGTAGATCTTGCCTCTGATAACGTCTATCGCGGCGTCGCGTACGGACTTGTCGTCGGTGTCGAGCGCGGCTTTGACGTCCTCGGTGAACTCCGCGGCTATCTTGTCGTACAGCTCGTGGTCGACGTCGTGATGCTCGTACTCGAATTTCGGCTTGCCTATTTCAGCCTGTATCGACTTGATAAAGGCGACTATGTTCTTTATTTCCTCGTGCGCGAACATTATGGCGTTATACATATCCTCGTCGGATACTTCCTTCGCGCCCGCCTCGATCATAACGACCTTTTCGGCGGTGCCGGCGACAGTCAGCTCGAGAACGCTCTTTTCTCTCTGCTCGGCGGTCGGGTTGATGATGAATTTGCCGTCGACCATACCTACGAAAACGCCGCCTATCGGTCCGTTCCACGGAATATCGGATATGGATATCGCTATCGACGCGCCGATCATAGCCGCGATCTCGGGGCTGTTGTCGTGGTCGACCGCGAGCACGGTCATGCTCAGGTTGATGTCGTTTCTCAGATCCTTCGGGAAAAGCGGGCGTATCGGTCTGTCGATAACGCGGGAGGTGAGTATCGCCTTTTCGGTCGGTTTGCCCTCGCGGCGGAAGTAGCCGCCGGGGATCCTGCCGACAGAATAAAGTCTTTCTTCAAAATCGACGGAAAGCGGCATATAGTCGATGCCGTCTCTCGGTCTCGCCGACGCGGTGGCGCAGGCTAAAATGCAGGTGTCGCCGTAGCGGACGAGGCAGGAGCCGTTTGCAAGTCCCGCCATTTTGCCGGTCTCTATCGTCAGAGGTCTGCCGGCAAGCTCGTAATTGAATACCTTGTAGTTTTCAAACATCTTTCTTTTTCTCCTTTTTATATTTACGGAGACGCTTAGGTATAACATTTACCTTCCCGTCCGCGCGTGCCGGGCGTAAAGGTAACTGCTACACTTAAGACACTCCGTTTTTTCCGTAAAATTCGGAGAGCCCCGTTTTCGGGGTTCTCCGAATATCGCCCGTTTCCTCCGGTATGAAAAAAGAGACGGGTGGTTTTGAATTACTTTCTTAAACCTAATTTGTCTATTATCGCTCTGTAACGCTCGATATCCTTTTCTTTCAGGTAACCGAGGAGGTTGCGGCGATGACCGACCATTTTAAGAAGACCGCGACGGCTGTGGTGGTCGTTCTTATTTGTTTTGAGATGCTCGGTGAGCTCGTTTATACGCGTGGTAAGGATCGCTATCTGTACCTCGGGCGAGCCCGTGTCGCTTTCATGTGTTTTGTAAGCGGCGATTATTTCCTGCTTCTTTTCTTTGGTCATTTTTTTATCACCTTTCAAATAATATTCCGTACACCGAGCGATCGGCGGGTGATTGCTTGCCCGAAGACCCAGCGTGCGGTAAGAGTTCATACCGATTTGTTATTATACACCAAAAATCCGCGTTTGTAAAGGGGGTATTATAAACTTTTTTAAATATTTTGTAAATTATATAACCTTCCCCTTTGGGGGAAGGTGTCACGCGTCAGCGTGACGGATGAGGCTCTTGCCTTCCCCTCTGGGGAAGGTGTCAGCGAAGCTGACGGATGAGGCTCGAAAAAGAAGTTTAGAGTTTAGAGTTGAAATCGGAGTTGGCATAGCCGACGATCTGTGCGGCTAACGCCGCTCTTGGGGCTCCCGCGCCCCCTTACGGGCACCCCCATTGCTCACCAGTTCGCAACGGGGAACCCCTATGACTGCCCCAAACCCCACCACCCCATTGATTTCAATGGGGCTTTTTACAGCGCGCCGCAGTCGGGAGGGGGGAGGACCCGATCGCGCGCTTAACTATTATCACCGTTTCAATATTCTCTTTTAAGTCCGTTTATTATCTGTGTTTTCCTTATTGACGCTGTTGTATACAAAGAAGACAGTATGCACACGGCTGCGTTTACGGCAATACAGCCTCCGAGCGCTTCAAACGGATAAACGAACGGAAGCATCGTTTCAAACGAGAATATCAGATGCATCGCCGCGTTTGCAAGAACGGTAAACAGAACCGAAAAAACGCTCAGATATATAAATAAATACAGCGAGGATATGACAGACAGCGCCGTAAGATCGGGCAAAGACGCTCCGAGCGAGCGCAGAGCCGCATAATCGCTTTTATGCGCGTCGGAAGACGCGGCTGACGCGCAGAGCGAGGCAATAACGCATAATATCAAAATCAGCGCGCAAAACCCGGCGACGTACGGAAAAGCGGAATACTGATAAGGAATGACAGCTTGCCGTCCGCTCTGAAGCTCTTTCTGCCTGTCGTATACGAACCACGAATACAGAAAGACAAACAGGCTCTCTGAAAAGACCGTACCGAACAAAAGCGTACGGTTTTTGCTTTTTTCGTTTGTATAAAGCTGCCCCGCCAGTTTTCCTTTATAACCGAACAGCTTCGATAAAAACCGGCTTGCAAGGCTTTGCCGCAGGGAAACGTTGATCTTCGTCTGATATTTCATCGCGGATAACACGCTCATATTACTCATCCTTGACGCCGGAACAAGTGAAGACAAAACGACTGCGGCAAAGCCGGCTGTAAATGAGAAAACCACGGCTCCGACTGAAAAATTATATGTATATCCTTTTGATAACGGGAAAACAGCTTTGGAAAAAACGTGAGCTGCATATGCTCCGCAGACTGTGCCGAGCGGGGTAGAGATAAGCGCGTATATCGCAGCCTCAAGGCATAAAACGGCGGTTTTCTGCCCGCCATCAGCTCCGCAGGACGAAAGCACGCCAAGCAGATGTATTATACGGTTATAGCATACGGATAACGCTGAGCATATCATCGCGCAGCCTGCAAATATGACTGCAGACGAGATGAAAAACACAAAAAATATGGTCTGATATAAAAGAACTTCATCCCCTTTTGCATCAAAAATGCCATATTTATAGATCTGCACCGACAAATAAAATATGAAAGATATAAGCGAAGATGACAAAGTGATGCAAAACGCGGTAAAAGGTATCGACCGTTTCCCTCCGCGGAACGCGGCAAGAGCCATTTTTATAAAAACCATATGCTCACCCGCCCGTGTCCGAGACGATCAAGCCGTCTTTTAACTCTATTTGTCTGTCCGTACAAGCGGCGATCCGGCTGTCGTGCGTCACGATTATAACGGTCTGACCGTATTCTTTATTGCACCGCTTTAAAAGCTCCGTCATAATATCCGTGTTTTTGCTATCAAGATTGCCCGTCGGCTCGTCTGCTAAGATTATCGGAGCGCCCGTCATCACCGCGCGCGCCGCGGCGGCTCTCTGCTGCTGACCGCCGGACAACTGCGAAGGATAATAAAATTCACGGTCTTTCAGTCCCGTCAGAGAAAGAAGCTCCGCCAACCGCGTCTCATCCGGCTTTTTGCCCGAAAGCATGAGCGGCAGAAGAATATTGTCGCGGACATTCAGCATGGGCACGAGATTATAAAATTGATAAATTATGCTCACCGTTTCGCGCCTGTATTTTGCAAGCAGCTTTTCCGGCAGAGAAAAAACGTCTTTGCCGTCAACGGTAAGAGAGCCGGACGTCGCCGTCTCAACACCGCCGAGAATATGCAAAAGTGTTGATTTTCCCGATCCCGACGCGCCGGTCACGGCAATAAATTCACCGCGCCGAGCTTCAAATGAAACGCCGTCAAGCGCACGGACTTTTTCAAATCCCGCGTCATATTCTTTTGTCAGCCTGTCCGCTTTTATAATGACGTCATTCATCAGCAGTTCCTTTCATATCAGTTTTGCGGCTTCAGCCGCGCCCCCTCAATCTTTTTTAGATTGCGGGAGGGGAAAGAGGGGGTTTGGGGTGGATAGGGGGGAGGGAAACCCCAAATGCGCCGGAACGGCGCACGTGACGACGCGGTTAATCGTAAATTGAAAATCTTGTTGTCTATTTCTTATCTTCGTATTCTCTATGCAGTTCTTTAAACATATCTTCAAGCTCCTGCCGGCTCAGATCCTTATAACACGGTTCTGACGCCAGTATTTTATTGTCTTTTACAAGCGATATAACGGTGAAATACTCCTCCGTATTTTCATCTGTCCATACTGTGGATTCAACATACCAAAGCTCTTTATCCTTGAAATCGGTAACGCCTGACCTTACGTAATAACCGTCATATTCCTTCAATATGCGCTGTGATATGAAATCAAGATCGGGGCAGCTTTCCATTTCGTCATAACACCACGTATAATCGATACCCTTTATAACGCCGGTATAGTCGATATACATCACGCATCCGCCGTCAAGCGCATTCTCGTCAGACAGATACGCACACCACATCTGCGCATCATCGTCTCTGTACAGTTTGACGTTATCATAAAAGTGTCTTGTTTTGCTTTGTGCGATACGTTCTATTTCATATCTGTCTTTTACTGTTTTGTCCTGACAGCCGTTGTCGTTAAACGGTATATAAAACGGGTTGCTTTCATAATCGGCAAGATACAGAGTATAAAAGAATTTGTCCGGTTTTTTTCCGTTGTTTTTATCAGCGTCCCGATCGTTTTCCTTTATTATTATATCGCACTTCGGCGCCTTTGACGTCAGTATCCCGACAAAATCGCCGTCTGCTTCACGAAAACAGTCGCCGTCGTAAATTACCGGACGTTTGTTTTCAGTATCGTACATAAGGCAATAAACAACGTCGTTGTATTTGAAAGAATAACCGTCTGATCTGTTGCCGGAGGAAACTTCTGTTGTTTTCCCGTTTTTAACGCCTTCAAGAAACGGGGTTATCCTTTTTATCTCATCTTCATAAAATTCGTTATTATACAAACTGTAACCATCTTCATAATCAGACAGCCTTTTTATCATTTTGCCGTCGTATTCATAATACGCGTATTTAAAAGAAACAAAAATGTTCTCATCATAGCGATCATCGTATAACGGCCTTTCCGTCGAACACGAGCATAGCTGCAATACGAATGCAAAAACGCATAATATACATACCGTCCGTTTCATGACCCGCAAATCCTCCATTTTGTTATTTATTGTATACTATCTCCGATATCCTGTTGATCTTCGATACGCCTTTGAGCGTGATCACGTCGTAAATAAGCGGTATGCTGCTTTCGTCCATGGGAAGGTCGGGGCGGAATCTGCCGTTGTTGTCTTTTATAAGGAACGACACTTTATAGTATTCGTATATCATCGTTCCCTCGACCGTGTTTTCCGTCTTCGTAAGCCCTACCTTTTCCACCTTTATCCTGTAAATCTTCTGCATCGGGAATTTGTCGGGGTATTTCTTTATCGGCGTGCCGGAGTTTTTGAAATAATCGTCGGTGAAAAGCGTGTTAAGCGTTTTGCCGTCGCCGTGTATCGCGGCGTCGAAATACCGCACGAACATCTGCGCCTGATACGTCGCGTCGCTCAGATCGTCTATCGTAAAATACTCCTCGACGTTGTCCGAGTTGAACCAGACGCCGAGATCCTTTTCCGCATACTCCGCGTCGGTGAAGATATCAAAATCCGGGTCCTGCTCGTAAAAGCCGATACCGTAGTCGCCTGCCAGAGGATCGTATGAATACGACGGCTTATCGCCGCTGTTAGAGCAGTTTTTCAGTATCAGAAACAGCGCGAAAACGACGGCGAGCGCGACGCCCGCGCCGATCATTACTTTTATAAGTCTTTTTTTGCGTTTTTTCGCGTCGATGGCGCGGACGAGCGCCTCCTGCTCCGCGTTATCTTTTTTTATCTCGTTCATCAAAACATCCCCCAGAATCTCAATACGTTCTCACGCCCGAGCTTAAGCCCCGCGAGGTTGTCCTCCATACCCTCGAATTCGACCGATATCCAGCCGTCGTATCCGGCTCTTTTGAGTATGCCGAGGCTCTGCGCCGCGCGTGCGTCGCCGTGACCTATGACCGTGCCTTTAAGGTAATTGCCCGCGCGCGTGCGGAACCAGCCCGCGCCGGGGTCGATCTCGTTTCCGGATTTAAGATAAAAGTCCTTCGCGTGGACGTGGCGCGCGTAGCCCGCCATAACGCCAACGGCGAAATTCGGGTCCTCGTCCGCGCACATAAAGTTGCCTATGTCGACGAGCGCGCCGAAATTGTCGCGACCCACCGCGTTTATCAGCTTTTCCACACGGGCGCTGTCCTGCGAGAAAAAGCCGTGATTTTCCGTGCAGGTAACGACGCCGACGCTTTGCGCGTATTCCGCGACGGCGCGACAGACCGGCACGAGCCTGACAAGCGCGTCGTCGTAGCTTCTGTGAGTCTTTTCATCGCGGAAGCCGTAGCAGACGTCGTGGCGCATAACTGACGCGCCGTAAGCCGCGGTTACGTCGGCGAGCGCGCAAAGCCTTTTCGTCTGCTCGTCCGGGTCGCCGTACAGCAGATCGGCGCCGGTGCAAAGCGAGGCGACCGAAAGCCCCTTTTCCTCGCATTTCGCGCGGACGGCCTTCGCCGTCTCAACGTCGTCCGAGCCGTCGAAAGTCCCTTCCACGATCTCTATACCGTCAAAGCCGAGCTCCGCCGCTTTTTCGATCATAAAATCTATTCCTTTATTTCTGTACGAGCCGAAGCTGTAAGTGCTTGCGCATATTTTCATACCGATACTCTCCTGATTGATTATTCTGATTATAGAATATCATTAAAATGTGTATTTGTCAAGCATATCGCATTTTTTTGCATATCAAACCCACTTTTTTTCAAAAAGGACTTGACAAATCGAAAAAAATATGTATAATAGAATCCGCCGCGTGAAAAACGGCAAAGAAAAACGCGAGAGTGGCGGAACTGGCAGACGCGCACGTTTGAGGGGCGTGTGGATTACACCGTACGGGTTCAAGTCCCGTTTCTCGCACCAAAAATCCGGGCTTTTCAACCCGGATTTTTCTTTGCTCAAAATACCCGAAACCCCAGTAATTATGCGGGTTTCCGGACTTTTTTTGCTTTTTTCAAAATCAATTTAAAATCGTTAAAAGCCGTTTGCGTTGCACACCGGTTGCACACCGTTGCACACACTATTATACATTAAACTGACCTGTTAAAGAAAAGTCCGCACATTTGTGTTTTCCGCTGCTTTGAGTTATAATGCAGTCAAAAGGAGGGCAAAATGCCATGAAAGATGAATTTATAAGTAAAATCGGAGTGTACGGTCAGATGCACTACCGATATCTGAGGGAAAACAAGCCGTCGGTCGTCAACGTGATGCGGATGAAAGGTACGCTGAGGTCGTATCTCGAAGAAGTCGATGTGAATGCGGAGGAAATGTTGTTTCAGCTTGTAAAGCAAATGGCGAAAAGCGAAGGTGTTACCGAATCACTGAAGCGGCAGGATCAGATGGCGTGGGTTCAACGAATGAACTCCATACGTGATCGTGCGTTTGAAATTGTCAGTAAAGAAATCATCTGTAATTAAGAATGTCGGCAGGGCTTGATAACCCTGCCGACATTTTTTTGTTTTTCGTATATGCGTTTTTAGCTCTGTTCAAACTGCCGTTTCGCCGAAAACGTGAAGATAGTAATCGTCAAGAGTTGGAGAAACGGGGATCGCGTTTTCGTCCGGTTTTACATCGGATAAGATACGCACTGAAACGCCGTCGTCGTCCTTTAAGATGTTTGTAACTTTATATTTGTTCTGATAATCCTGTACGTACTCGTCCTTTGTCTTCACGCGCCAAACACAGCCGTCTATCTTTCGCAACAGCTCGGCGGGCGGGGCGTTGTCAACGATAACGCCTTTTTTCAGCATTATCACGTCCTTTGCGATATATTCTATATCCGGCACGACGTGCGTGGCGATTATTACGATCTTATCAAACGAAATTCTTGATATATAGTTTCTTATCGCTATTCTCTGCTTCGGGTCGAGTCCCGCGGTGGGCTCGTCAAGTATGAGCACGGACGGATCGCCGAGGACAGCCTGAGCGAGCGCGAGACGCTGTTTCATACCGCCGGAAAACGTACTGATCCTGTGATTCGCCACGTCTGACAACTCCACCGCTTCAAGCACTTCGCCGATCTGCTGCTCGGCGGATTTTTTATTTATGCCTTTCAGCGCCGCTATATACCACAAAAAACTTTCCGCGGTAAAGCTGCCGTACAGTCCCGGGTACTGCGGCATAAAACCGATCTTTTCCCTGAATCTCGCTCCCATTTTCAGCACGTTTTCACCGTTAAAATAAATGCTCCCGCTGTCGGCTTTGAGATTGTCCGTCAGTATATTCATCAGCGTGCTTTTCCCGGATCCGTTAGGTCCGAGCAGCGCGTATACGCCTTCGCTGAACTCTGCGGTAAACTCGTTCAAAGCTTTGTTTTTTCCGTATGATTTTGAAATCTTGTCAAACGTTAAGATCATTTTTTTATCTCCGTTACTTTATAAATTTTCTTGCCGATATCACCGTCAGAGCCGCCGTAACGGCTGTAAATACCGCGGCGTATACGGCGAATACGTGGAAATCGGACGAAAACAGGATCATACCGTTTACACCGAAGAAATCACAGAACGATACGTGACCCGCGCTGTACAGTCCGGACCTGTATAACAGCGTCGGTAAAAGCGTCGAGCCCGCGACCGCGGCAAACGATACGGTGAGATTCTTTGCAAGCGATGCCACCGCCGAAACGAATATCGCGAACAAAACGCTTATCAGCACTCTGCAGGCGTACATTATGATAATGTATTGTATTATAGTCAAAGATATTTCGGCATCCGCAAAAGCCGTTACGGAATATATCGGTGCGTTAAGGCAGCTCAAATCCCGCCCGACGGTCAGAATGGTGAATTCTATCACGTTGAATATCACGGACAGAGCCGCCGATATCATCGCCGCCGCGCAGAGCTTTGATACAAACGTCTTTTTTCTTCCGTTCTTCGCTGTGCGAAGGATATTCGCAAAATTCTCGTTTTTGCTTTTACCGCCGTATTCGAGCATCTGAAGCGAAATACAAACGAACAGCACCGCGGCGTACAGTGCGTACGGTGCACCGCCCGTCACGACAGGCTGAACGCCGGTTTCGTCAATGAACCACGGATCAAGCCCGAGCCCAGCAAGCTCGGAATTCTTATTATACTTTTCCTCCGCGTAATTGAAGCTTCCTTTAAGGTCGTTTTTTGTAATGAAAGCAAGCGATGATCTTATACGCTCGCCCTCCTCTTTGTTTATCACGCCGTAATTTATATACATTTCAAACAGATCGTCGTGATCATCCTGATGCTTAGGCGAAAATATATCGAGGATTGCGGCGCATTTTGCGCCGTTTTCCGTGAATTTACCCTCCGCCTCGGACAAAACGAACCTTTTATAAAGCTTCATTTCTCGGTTCGGGGTGTTGTTTATTCTTGCGACTGTGCACAGACAGGTATGTATTATAAGAGCGAATATAACAAGTATAAGTATGGATCTGACACCGGATAACGCCTTTTTGCATTCCCATGAAAAAATCGAAGATTTATAGGTTTTGCCGTCGGATACGGCTTTTATATTTCTGTTTTTGCCGTAATTTTTTATTTTGTCTTTTATCTTTGAAAACAGCTTGAATTTTATTCTTCCTTCGACTCTTACGGCAGAAAAGCACATAACGCACGCGGTACAAGATAATAATATTACGGCTTCGCATATTACGGGTGCGGCGTAATAATAGCTTGTGCACGAAACAAACGGTTGAAGCACGTAAAGCTTCTCCGAGACCGGAACAACGTTGCATATCGAATATAAATTCAGTCCGCGAAGCAGCGGGTAATCGACCGCCGACAGTTTGCCGAAAAAGAAAGATAAGCCGAACAGTAACCCGGATGAACCGTAATAGAACATCTGATTCTGCGTAAGGGCTGCGGCAAGTCCGCAGAGTGAAGCAAACGCGGAGACGGACAATACTTTGAGCATAACGCCGTACAGATAGAATCCGACCATTGAAAACGCATATGGAAACGCATTGTACTCGATTATATTCTGCACAGACGCTGAACCGTCCGAAAAGCCCGTCATTATAAAGAATACGAAAAAAGTACAGAACGTAAACACAAGCGTTAAGGCTGTGCTTACGGATAAAGATACACCGAGCTTAGCGCATACGGTGGGCATACGCCCGTTTTTTGACGCGCGGATCACAGCCGACATTCCGTTTTGCCTGTCAAGCATAAACACGGCGGCAACAATAACAACGACCGAGGCGAATATAAACAGGTCGGTATAAGTATAGGTCAGAAGCTTGTCCCAGCCGCAGACGGCGTTTATGTTTACGTCCGTGTTTTCCGATACGGTTTTATATGTTGTATAAGCGTATATCTGGTACTGATAAAGCGGGTCGTCGGCGGTCAGATTCATATCGTTTCTCAGCGTTTCGGCGTTTTGCTTTGCCTGCGCTAAAATTATTCTGACGGTCCCCTCGTATTCGTTTACGGCATTTGTTCTTTGAAAAAGATTATACATAAGCAGTCTGTCGGGTATGATATCGCTGTAAACGTGCGTTTCATATCTTTCCATAGGGAACATTTTCTGAAGCTCCGCTTTGCTTTTGTCCGCCTTTACCGCTTCTTCGTATTCAGCTCTCAGTATGTCGTTGATCCTGTCGCTTTCTGCGGACACAAGCTCTTCAAACGCGCTGAACTTCTCTTCATCCGCGTATTCACGGCTGAAGCTGTTTATAACGTTTATCTGCTCTTTTGTATAGTGCGTCAAAATCGGAGCGGATTTCAGCGATAATATACAGACAAGAACGGACGCGGCAAGAAACGTCAAAACTATCGCGGTGGCACGTTTTGCTTTGAAAAGCTTCTTACATTCGGATATAAAAAGCTTCATTACGGTGATATCTGATACTTTCTGACGTTGCCGTTTTCAAGATCGATCACGCAGAAAGTGTATGATCTTTCGTTAATTACTGTTCTTAACCGCACCGCGCTGTATGCGTTATCCATAATATAAGCGTCAAGCGGAATATCCTCGCCTGTGGCGTCCTTTACCGTTTTTGACAGATCGTACGTTTTTTCCTCTCCGGTATGCGGGAATAAAACGTGCAGGATCA
>CACZVC010000034.1 GCA_902784545.1 uncultured Ruminococcus sp.
ATCTTGAACCGCCGTTTCTCCTCACGCCCCGCAGGGCATATCGCGTCGAAGACATATCGCGCCTGAAAGGTATATCGCGTCCGGAGGACATATCGCTTATTCGGGCGATATACCGCAATTCTTGCGGTGCGATATATTTGCTTACGCAAATGCGATATAGCCGGCTTTCGCCGTCTGCGATATGCGCTTCGCGCGTGATATGTGCCTTGCGGCATGATCGGGCTTTGCAGCGCAAGCTGCGCGCGCGGGCGTCCCCCCACCGCGCCGCGCGCTTATATCTATTTGATTTGTTTATTTCATTATCTTAAAACGCAGCGCTTCGTGACGAATGGAACGGGAGGGCAATGCCCTCCCCTACAAGCGAAGGTTCCGATTTTTATTCTTTTTTCTTTATTCTTTTTTTGCCACGGGAGGGCGGACCCCTCCCCTACAAGCGGCTTCGTTCATTGTGCGGCGAAAATTTGCGGGAGGGCGGACCCCTCCCGTGCAAGCGGCGGTCTGTTCTTTATAAAAAACTCTTGACTTTTGGCTTATTATATGATAAAATATAATGAAATAATATTTTTTGGAGTCACAAATGTACGACAGACGCAAAATACGTAATTTCAGCATAATAGCTCATATAGATCACGGCAAGTCGACTTTGGCGGACAGGTTGTTGCAGATAACGCAGACTGTTTCCGAGCGGGATATGGAGGAGCAGGTGCTCGACAATATGGATATCGAGCGCGAGCGCGGCATAACGATAAAGGCGCGCGCGGTAAGGCTCGATTATTCCGCGTCGAACGGCGAAAAGTACGTTTTGAATCTTATCGACACGCCCGGGCACGTCGATTTCAACTACGAGGTCAGCCGTTCGCTGAACGCCTGCGAAGGCGCGGTGCTCGTCGTTGACGCGACGCAGGGCGTCGAGGCGCAGACGATGGCGAACGCCTATCTTGCTGTTGACAACGGACTTGAGGTCGTGCCGGTCATAAATAAAATAGATCTGCCCGCCGCAATGCCGGAGAGGGTAAAGCACGAGATAGAGGACACGATAGGCATACCCGCGCTTGACGCGCCGGAGATATCGGCGAAAAACGGGATAAACATACAGGCGGTGCTCGACCGCATAGTGTCGGACGTTCCGGCGCCGAAGGGCGACGATACGGCACCGCTGAAATGCCTTATTTTCGATTCATATTACGATTCATACCTCGGCGTCGTCGTTTACGTCCGCGTGATCGACGGCACGCTGAAGCCCGGCGAGCGTATAAAGATGATGAACACGGGCGCGGAGTTCGACGTCGTTTCCGTCGGTTATATGGCTCCGTTCGGTCTGTCCCAGTCGGACTGCATACGCGCGGGCGAGGTCGGCTTCATAACCGCGAGCATCAAAAGCATTAGCGACACGCGCGTGGGCGATACGGTGACGCACGCCGCCGTGCCGACGGATACGCCTTTTCCGGGCTTCAAAAAATGCATACCGATGGTCTTTTCCGGTATTTATCCCGCCGACGGCGCGAAATATCAGGATCTTAAAGAAGCTATTCTGAAATTGCAGTTAAACGACGCTTCGCTCACGTTCGAGCCGGAAACGTCAGCGGCGCTCGGCTTCGGCTTCCGCTGCGGCTTCCTCGGGCTTCTGCACATGGATATTATACAGGAGAGACTGGAGCGCGAATTCAACCTCGATATAGTCACCACGGCTCCGTCCGTTATATATAAAGTACTGCTCAAAACGGGCGAGGAGATGACGATAGACAACCCGCTTAACTACCCGGCGGCGGATAAGATAGAGGCGGCGTACGAGCCTATGGTAAAGGCGACGCTTCTGACGCCCAAGGCGTATATCGGCGCGGTGAACACGCTGTGCCAGGAGCGGCGCGGAGAATTCGTGACGATGGACTACATCGACACGGAGCGTGTGGAGATACACTACCGTCTGCCCTTGAACGAGATAATATACGACTTTTTCGATTCGCTCAAAAGCCGCAGCCGCGGCTACGCCTCGCTCGATTACGAGCTTGACGGCTACGACGAAAGCAAGCTCGTAAAGCTCGATATAATGCTCAACGGCGAGATAATAGACGCGCTGACGTTTATAATCCACGCAGACAAGGCGTACACACGCGCACGCAAAATGGTGGAAAAGCTCAAAGAAAACATACCGCGCCAGCTGTTCGAGATACCGGTTCAGGCGGCTATCGGCGGCAAGATAATCGCGCGCGAGACCGTCAAGGCGATGAGAAAAGACGTTTTGGCGAAGTGCTACGGCGGCGATATAACGAGAAAAAAGAAGCTGCTTGAAAAACAGAAGGAAGGCAAAAAGCGTATGCGCACGTTCGGCTCCGTCGAGGTACCGAGCGAGGCGTTCATGGCGGTGCTCAAGCTCGATGAGTGACGAGGCGTTATATATCCACATACCTTACTGCAGATCGAAATGCGGCTACTGCGATTTCTGCTCGTCGCCCGATCTGTCGACCGTCGACTCATACGTCGCCGAGCTTATACGCCGCGTAAAAGCGTATAAAACGGACAAGGTCGTTAAAAGCGTGTATTTCGGCGGCGGCACGCCGACGTATATAGGCGCGGAGCGGTTGTGTGAGATACTGCGGGCGGTAAAGGAAAACCATGCGCTGTCGGACGACTGCGAGGTGACCGCCGAGGCGAATCCCGGGACGGTCGGTCTTCGCGGGCTTGAAACGATGAGGAAAGCGGGCTTCAACAGACTTTCAGCCGGCATACAGACCGCGAACGAAAAAGAGCTGAAAGCCCTCGGCAGGGTATCGCACACGGTAAAGGACGGAGAAACGCTCGTCAAAAACGCGAGAAACGCGGGCTTTGAAAACATAAGCCTCGATCTTATGTACGGCATACCCGGACAAACGCCCGGAAGCCTTGACGAAAGCCTTGATTTCGTGATATCCCTGATGCCGGAGCATATTTCCGCGTACGCGCTGAGATTAGAGGAAAACACGCCGTTGTATAAACAGAATCCGGTTTTGCCGGACGACGATACGGTCGCCGATATGTACGCTCAGATAAACAAAAAGCTCAAAGCGAACGGCTATGAAAGATACGAGATAAGCAATTTTGCAAAGCCGGGGTATGAGAGCCGCCACAATCTGCGCTACTGGCAGGGCGGCGATTATACGGGTATCGGCGTTTCGGCGGCTTCGCTTATCGCAAACGTCAGATACTGTCAAAGGCTTCGCTTATCGCAAACGTCAGATACTGTCAAAGCCCGGACATGAAAGAGTTTCTGGCGGGCAAAGCGCCGGACACGGTCGAGACACTTGACGAAAAGGGCAGGGAGGAGGAGTTCATAATGCTCCGCCTGCGCTTGTCGCGGGGGATCGGCAAAGCGGAATACAAAGAGAAATTCAAAGCGGATTTTGATAAAAAATACGGTAAAAAAACAAAAAAATACGTTAAAGGCGGCTTTGCCGTCGATACGCCGGACAGATTTTATCTGACGGAAAAAGGTATCTTCGTCAGCAACACCGTTATAACGGATCTTATATAAGGAGAAAATCAAATGAAACAAACAGTATTGAGAAAATACGCAAAGCTAATCGCCGTAAAGGGCGTGAATATTCAGAAGGGTCAGGACGTTATAATAACGGCTCAGCTCGATCAGCCCGGCTTCGTCGAGCTTCTCGTCGACGAATGCTATAAAGCCGGCGCGAAAAAGGTCATAGTTGAATTCCGCCATCAGCCGCTTTACAAGCTGCACGTAAGGCATCAGACCGTTTCTGAGCTTGCAAAGGTCGAGGAATGGGAAAAAGCGCGTCTGCAGCATTACGTCGATACGCTGCCCGCGTCAATTTATCTTGTCTCTGACGATCCCGACGGAATGAAGGGGCTGAATCAGAAGAAGGACGCGAAAGCCGAGCAGAAGAGCTACCCGATACTGAAACCTTACTATGACAAAATGGAAAACAAACAGCAGTGGTGCATAGCCGCCGTTCCCGGCGCCGCATGGGCGAAAAAGATATTCCCGAAATTAAGCAAGGGTCAGGCGATCGAAAAGCTGTGGGAAGCTATTTTATACACCTCCCGCGTGACCGACGATCCGATACAGGCGTGGAACGAGCATAACAGGGATCTGCACGACCGCTGCGATTATCTCAACAGCCTGGGCATAAGGGAGCTTCACTACAAGGGCGACAACGGCACCGATCTGACGGTCGGTATGATACCCGAGGGAATGTTTATGGGCGCGGACGAAAAGACGCTCTCCGGCGTCAGCTTCAACGCGAACATACCGAGCGAGGAATGCTTCACGTCGCCTATGCGCGGCAAAGCCGAGGGCATAGTTTACGCGACAAAGCCGCTTTCATACAACGGCGAGCTTATAGAAAACTTCTCCGTCCGTTTTGAAAACGGCAAAGCCGTCGAAGTCAAAGCGGAGAAGAACGAAGAGCTTCTGAAACAGATGATAAGCATGGACGAGGGCGCGGCTTATTTAGGCGAATGTGCGCTCATCCCCGTGAATTCCCCGATAAACGAATCCGGCATACTGTTTTACAACACGCTGTTCGACGAAAACGCGTCGTGCCATCTGGCGCTCGGCATGGGCTTCACGAACACGATAAAGGGCTACGAGGACAAAACGCTTGAGGAATGCCGCGAAATGGGCGTCAACGACTCGATGAATCACGAGGATTTCATGATAGGCTACGACGGACTTGACATAGACGCGGTGACAAGGGACGGAAAAACCATACCGATATTCCGCCGCGGCAAGTGGGCGTTTTAAAAAAATTTCGGAGGTAGTTAAAATGAGCGAGAATTCTGCAAAAGAAAAGGTCAACATTATAGGCGTTTACAAGGTCGATGAAGCTGAAGACGTATATCTTATCGAGCTTATGATAGATGATAAGCCGTCGAGTATTGATGTGCATGGAATACAGCAAACAGACCCGGATTTAGACGAAGACGATTGGCAGGCTGCGTTTGACGAGTATTATTTAAACGCCGACGGAACTGAAGTCATCGGTGATTACTGTGACTTACCGGAAGATGATACGGATAAAACAAGACTTTGCTTTTTTATGTATCTGTTTGATTTCAATAAGCCATTAAGAACACAATATGGCATTATAAATCTTCCAAAGTCGAAGAAAATGCCTAAAAGATTAGGAGAAATAATCGAATTTGACGATCCCGAATGATTAAAGCTCTCTTCTACGGCTTTGAAAATAAGCTCGAAAAATCAATACTTGTTTTATTAACGGATATGAAAAAAATAAGTATATTTGTTTTGTTGTTGATTTTAATTTTCTGTTCATCCTGTAAAAAAGAAGAACAGACGGACACGACCGCGACGCCTTTGCCGCCGGCGGTGACGGAAAACTACGGCACAGAATGGGCTTTTGCCGGAATGGACGGACAGATTCCGTCGGACGACCCCGATTTTTCAGTCACCGGCTCGGGCTTTGAGTACCGCGGCGGCTGGCTCGGCATAAACGAAGGCGGATATTTTGATATCGCGTGCGTATACGAGCCCGGGTGCGACGAGCGTTTTACGTTTGAATTCAACGTCTATGCAAAGGATAACGGCGTTTTGTGGCTCGGTTTCTGGCTTTACGGCAAGGACGATCTGCCGGACGACGGGATCCCGGGAGTATGGATAAAATTCGGCGAAGACGGCGCGGAGTACGACGGCAAAACTTATAAGTATAACGCCGAAGGACCCGTAAAAATAAAAGCAAAGGTAAACAATCAAGGCTTTGAGATATACGAAAACGGCGCGCCGCTTTTTGAATCCGGTCAAAAACCGCTGAACGGCGGCGGCGCGATAAAGCTTTATTCAAACAAATCTCCGGTATACGTCAGCAATACCGCTTTCAGATTGGGAAACTGATATGAGAAGGATAAAAATTTTCGATACGACGCTGCGCGACGGCGAGCAGTCGCCCGGCTGTTCAATGAATCTGCAGGAAAAGCTTGACGTTGCGCGTCAGCTTCAGAAGCTCGGCGTCGATATAATTGAGGCGGGCTTCGCCGCCTCGTCAAAGGGCGACAGAGACGCGATAGCGGCGATAGCCCGGGAAGTAAAGGGCGTTACCGTATGCTCGCTTGCGCGCTGCGTGAAATCCGATATAGACGCGGCGGCGGAGGCTCTCACCGGAGCGGAGCGCCCGCGTATACACGTTTTTATAGCAACGTCCGATATCCATATGAAATACAAGCTGAAAATGACGGAGGAGCAGGTGCTCTCCGCCGTAGAAGAATGTGTTTCGTACGCGAAAACAAAGTGCGACGACGTTCAGTTTTCGGCTGAGGACGCCACGCGCTCCGACCGGGATTTTCTCTGCAAGGTCCTGTCCGCCGCGGTAAAAGCCGGCGCGACGACCATCAACGTCCCCGACACCGTGGGCTACGCCACGCCCGCGGAAATGACGGAGCTTATTGAATACGTCGGAGCGCACGTCGACGGTATCGAAAACGTGACGATCGCCGCGCATTGCCATAACGACCTCGGTTTAGCCGTCGCAAACTCGCTATCCGCGCTGTCAGCCGGAGCAGGTCAGGTCGAATGTACCGTGAACGGCATAGGCGAGAGGGCGGGCAACGCCGCGCTTGAAGAGATAGTTATGGGGATAAAGGTCAGAGGCGACGCGATGAAGCTCGAGTGCGGCGTCGACACCGCGCAGATATACAAGTCGTCGCGCCTCGTTTACGGCATTATCGGATATCACGCGCCGAAAAACAAGCCGATAGTCGGCGACAACGCGTTTTCACACGAGGCGGGCATACATCAGCACGGCGTTCTGAACGACAGAAGGACCTACGAGATAATGAAGCCTGAGGACGTCGGCATAAATAACGACAATATGGCACTCGGCAAGCATTCGGGCAGGCACGCGTTCGAAAAACGGCTGAACGAGCTCGGCTACAACCCCGGAAAGGAACAGCTCGACCGTTATTTTGAAAAATTCAAGGAGCTTGCAGACAGGAAAAAGGACATAACCGACAGGGATCTCGAGGCGATAGCCTCCGAGCATACGCGCGGCACGGCGCAGTATTCGCTCGACCGTTTCGCGGTGCAGGCGGGCAACAGATCAACGCCCACCTGCGTCATAAGGCTCATCAAGGACGGCGAAAAGTATGAGGACGTTGCGATAGGCGACGGTCCGGTCGACGCCGCTTACAAAGCGGTCGATAAAATAATAGATCCGCCCGCGCACGAGCTGTACGATTACGCAATACATTCGATATCCGACGGCAAGGACGCGCTCGGCGAGGTAACCGTAAAGCTGAAAACCGAAAACGGGAGCATAACCGGAAGAGGACTGTCGACGGATATCATAGAAGCGAGTATTCTGGCGTACATAAACGCCGTGAACAGACTGCTTGAAAGAACGGAAGAACAATGAAAAGAATTGAGATTCTCGATACCACCCTGCGCGACGGAGCGCAGAGCGAGGGCATATCGTATTCCGTAGCGGATAAAATAAAAATAGCGAAGATACTGGATAACTTCGGCGTCGATATAATCGAAGCCGGTTTTCCCGCGTCGAATCCGAAGGACGAGGAGCTTTTTGAAAAGCTGAAAAACGAAAAATTCAGCCGCGCGCGCCTCGCCGCGTTCACGTCGACGCTTCATCCCGACGAGGAGCCGGAAAGCTCCGCGGCGATGAAAAAACTGCTTGCGGCGGATACGCCGGCGGTCGTCGTTTTCGGCAAGGCGTCGTCCGTGCAGGTAAGGGAAGTGCTTCGCATCGACTGCGAAGAAAATCTGAGGATCATAAAAAAGACCGTTTCGTACCTGAAAAACGCCGGCAAAGAGATAATATTTGACGCCGAGCATTTTTACAGCGGCGTGACAGCCGACCGCGATTACGCGTACAGAGTGCTCGACGCCGCGGCTGAAGCCGGCGCGGACGCGCTGTGCCTCTGCGATACGACCGGCGCGATGCTCCCGTCAGACGCCGAAAGGCTGACGCGCGAGGCGGTCGGAAGATACCGCGATAAGCGCATCGCCGTACATTTCCACGACGATACGGGCTGCGCCACGGCGAACGCGCTTCTGGCGGCGGAGGCGGGAGCCGCGCAGATACAGGGCACGTTTTTAGGCGTGGGCGAAAGGTGCGGGAACGCCGATCTGTCCGTTATTATGCCGAGCCTCAAATTCAAGCTCGGATATGAATTCGACTGCGATATGAAATATCTGCGCAAGACGGCAAACGCCATATCGGAGATATCGAACACGAGGATAAGAAACAATAAGCCGTATATCGGCAAAAGCGCGTTTTATCACAAGGCGGGAATGCATATCGACGCGGTAAAAAAATATCCGCCGTCGTTCGAGCATATCGACCCGGCTCTTGTCGGGAACGAGCGTAAATTCGGACTTTCGGAAATGTCCGGCAGAAACACTCTGCTCGACCGTGTGCGTCAGCTTCTGCCCGACGCGGATAAAAACTCGGAGGAGCTTACGCGCGCTGTCGCCGTGCTCAAAGAAAAGGAGCTTTTCGGATACCACTATGAGGCGGCGGAGGCTTCGTTCACTCTGCTTCTGCGCAAGGCGCTTTACAAATACGAGCCGCATTTCAATATACTTCTCCACAAAACGACGGACGATTTTCCGTCCGCAAACGGAGAGCTGACGTCGTGCTCGGTCGTACAGATCGAGGTCGGAGGGAAGACCGAAATGGGAAGCTCACTCGGCAACGGTCCGGTAAACGCGCTCGATAACGCACTGCGCCGCGCTCTGTCCGTGTTTTATCCCGAGGTAAAGGATATGGAACTGCTCGATTTCAAGGTCAGAGTCATAGACGCAAATACGACCACGGCGGCAAAGGTGCGCGTGCTTATCGAATCTACGGACGGCGCCGGCGTCTGGACGACGGTCGGCGTGTCGTGCGATATAATCGAGGCGTGTTTGCAGGCTTTGCAGGACAGCTATGAATATAAATTGCTTAATTTATCGAAAAACACTTGAAAAATTCAAAAAGTCGTGTATAATATTTAATATAAGGAAAAATAAATAACCGAAAGGAGCCGCAAAATGTCAGAAAAAGATAAAACGATCACCTTTTCTCTCGTACGCGAAAAAGAAAAGGAAACGAGAGAGATTTTGATACAAGTGTATCAGGCGCTTAAAGAAAAGGGCTATAATCCCATAAACCAGATAGTCGGCTATATTCTTTCGGAGGATCCGACGTATATAACCAACTATAAAAACGCGAGAGGCTTGATCCGTAAGATAGACCGCGACGAGCTTTTGAACACACTCGTGCGCGAATATCTTAAAATCGAGAAAAAATAAAAAATATCGCAAAAACCCCTTGACAAAGCGGGAAAAAAGTGATATTATATAACACGCCGTGAAAAAACGACGTATGCGCCATTAGCTCAGTGGATAGAGTGCCCGGCTACGAACCGGTAGGTCGCAGGTTCGAATCCCGCATGGCGCGTATAAAAACAGGACGTCTGATGACGTCCTGTTTTTATACGCGTTACTTCGTAAGCGGGATTCGAACCAGCGTTAAGAAAACGCCATGTTATGGCGTTTTCAGCGGTGACTAAAGAATTTTGCAAGGCACGCACGAATAAGTCTGTACAAATTGCCTTGCAAAACTCGAGAAGAATCCCGCATGGCGTTTTTTTATATATGCGGGATTCGAAGCAGCGTTAAGAAACTATCATTTTGATAAAAAAACTCAAAACCACTTGACAAACTATCACCACAGTGATATAATACGGTTGAAACTGAGTGGAGGATATGAAGTATGGAGAAAAAAATAACTGTATATCACGGCTCAAATCAGATTGTAGAAGTACCGGTTTTCGGCGAAGGCAAGATGCATAATGATTTCGGCTTGGGGTTTTATTGTACAGAGAGCAACGATCTCGCAAAGGAGTGGGCTGTTTCGTCATTACGCGACGGGTTTTCAAACAAATATACTCTTGATACTGAATACCTGAATATCCTGAATCTCAACAGTTCAGACTATACCATACTAAACTGGATAGCCGTTCTTGTGGAACACCGTTTGTTCTCTGTAAAAACCCCCGTTGCAAGAAGAGCAAAACAGTATTTGATCGATAATTTCGGAATCAACGTAAACGCATACGACCTGATCGTCGGATATAGGGCGGATGATTCTTACTTCGATTATGCGGAAGCGTTCGTCAATAACGGGATAACGGCAGAACAGCTGGCAAGAGCAATGCGGCTTGGAAAACTTGGGGAGCAAATTGTTGTCAAATCACAGTTTGCTTTCTCAAAGATCAGATATGAAGGCTTTGAAATCGCTGACAAAAACACATACTACGCTCTTCGCAAAGCCAGAGACGGAGAAGCCAACAAAACGTATTTTAAAATACTGGAAGAAGAATCAGACGGTCTGTATATACAAGATATTATAAGAGGGGGCATAAAGAATGATGACGCGCGCATACCAAGAAATATATCTTAACAGTGCGCAGGCAGCGCTGGGTGAAGCATTCGACTATGCGATCAACGTATGTCTTATTCCCGGAAATGATTTTGTAAAACTCTTTGGAGCAAGTTCTGTATGTAGACGTATGGAAAACGGAGAGCCTTCATTGATCGCCGGTAAAAGCGGAATTGAAATCGCCTTTGAAGTCATATTTGAAACAACCGGAAAACAACTTGAGGCGATACCGTCAGAAAATATGGGGAGATCTGCGGAATATTGGATCGGCTGGGCTGCGGCATATTATCAATGGTATTCGTCAAGGCGATACAGCGATATTTTCAAAGCACTTTCCTACGACGATCTGCAAATGATGTATTATACCCTTCATGAAGCGGATATTTCCAAATTTGCAGATATCGCAGATGAACGTGTAAGAGAATATTTCAAGGACACAAACCTGAAAAGGATACGCACCGCATACGGCTGTTCTCAGTCTGAACTTGCAAAGCTTTCCGGCGTGACTCTTCGTTCCATTCAGATGTATGAACAGCGTCGGAAGGATATCAACAAAGCAAGTGCGGAAACACTGTACAACATTGCAAAAGTAATGGGTTGTACGATCGAGGATTTGATTGAGAGATAATCACCTTTTCGAATTTATGACCGGTGCGGTAAGAATGCAATTCATACGGCTGCCGTATTACCGTCTTACAAAAACCGATTAAAGAAACGATTGCAAAAAAAGGCGGAGCTTGAAGCCCCGCCGTAAAGCGTTTTTCGTTACAGCTGATTCTGCGTTTCGGTATACGGCAGAAGCGCGACCTCGAGGTTTCCGTTTTTTGTGCGGAGCTCGTCGATGAACGCCTTTTCCTCAGCCGGATTTTTAAGCTGTACCTTATACGACAAACGGAACATACTGCCCATGCCGGTCGTTTTTACGCCGGCGTTTTCCGCTTTTTTGAGATAGTGGGAGAAAATGTCGTCGAACGTTCCGTTATATTCAAGCGATTCCGGAATGGTTATGCGCAAAAGCTGATCCGCCGCCGCGCTTTTATGCTCGAACAGAGGCACGAAGCTGAGAATAAGGAACAGCGCCGCCAGCGCGAGCAGTATAACGATACCGTAGCCGATATATCCCATTCCGAACGCTATGCCGGCGCCCATTGCCACGAGGATTGAGACGATCTCGTCCGCGCTGCCCTGAGCCGAACGGAAGCGTATGAGGCTGAACGCGCCGCCTATCGCGACGCCCGCGCCGATATTGCCGTTTACGAACGTGATGACCGCGGCGACGACGAACGGGATCAGCGCCGTGACTATGAAAAACCGTTTTGTCGAGCGTATGCGGAAGCTCATTATCCACGAATACAGAAAGCCCGCGGCAAGAGCGACGCCCGCCATTATAAAGAACTGCGCCGGTGTAACGGTTGAAGAATAGATCGAATCGAACATACAGATTTCTCCTTGTTATATCAGATTATTTGCGCTTTTGCAAGCTGCTGGCGGTATGCTTCTCCGTATTTTGAAAAGCTGCCTTTTCTTATGCCGCCCGCGGAGAGTATTTCGCATAACCACAGCGGCACGGCGTCCTGTACCTTTATTTCAAGCACCGTCCACCCTTCGTCGAGCAGAGAAATGCCGTCCATTGATTTTGTGAGCGTCAGATCGTTCGTGCGGTATCTCGGGTTTTCGTCTATCGTGAGCCGAAGATCGCCGCCCGGCTCGAAATACGCGGTGCGGTCGTAAATTATCATACACGCCGGTACGAGCGTTTTATAGTGGTCGCGGAACACCGTTATTTCTTTGTTTATCTGCCCGGGCGCGCATATATCGCCCTCGCCCGAAAAGAACTTTTTTACAAGCGGTATTGTCGTCTGCACGCGCCGCTTATATACTATGCCGTACGCCTTTCGCTTCAGCTCGAGAAACACGGGGGATTCCTCCGTCGCCAACCCGTAGGAGCGCAGGCGTATTTTTTCTTTGAACTCCGGCTTTTCCACGCTCGTCCGTATCAGCTGATAGGTCGGTGTGTCGTAGTACAGGGAGGCTATTGACGTTTTTCCGTACTGATCCGCCTCCATACGGCCTTTCAGCCGTTTTCTTAAAAACTCCGTTTGATCAGCGTTGAGCAGATATTTGAGCTCGTACCGCTTCATTACAGTTATCGCCATCGTATGCCTCCGGTATCACAGCGTTATGCGGAGCGTGAAGATACCGTCTTTGACAGACGCCGAGGCGCGGCCGTTGTGCGCCTTTACGGATTCCTTTACGTATGACAGTCCGAGCCCCGCGCCGCCCTCCTTTGCGTTCTGTAAAGTTGTGAAACGGTCGAACGCCTGGTCCGCGGGACCGTCCGGCAGATCGGTATCGTTATACGCTTCGAGCAAAACCGCGCCGTTTTCTTTTCGAAGATCGAAGCCGGCTTTCGACAAAGCGAATTTCAGCGCGTTTCCGACAAGCTCGTCTGTCAGTCTGCTCATCGCCGCGGGATCGGCTTTTACGGTAACGTCCGGCTCTATATCCGACGTAAGCTTTACGCCTTTCGAAGCGAAGCTTTCCGCTTCACGCTCGAGCGCCGACGTGAGATATTCTGAAAGCGGGATATCCGCTGTATTCATTTCTTCGTTGTCGAAGATACCGACCGAGCCGAGCTTTTCGACAAGCTCGTTCATTTTTGCGACCTGTCTGTGCGTCGAGCGCGTCTGATCGTCGGGTCCGTATTTACGCTCCGTAAGCTCGGTATTTCCGTCTATCACAGTCAGAGGGACTCTGAATTCCCGGTTTGCGTTTGCAATAAAGATCTTTTGCTTTCTGTCCGCTTCTTCAAGCGGCGCGTATATTTTTCTTCCTATTATGACAAGCAGGAACCAGCCGATTATCAGCGCAAGCGCCTCGCCCGCGGCGGAGATTATGAGTATCCGAAACGACGGGAGAAGCTCGCGCCCCTGGTCGATGACGGTTACGAAGGTCGTGCCGTGATCCTTATACACGCGGAAACGGTACGTCCCTCTCGTCCAGCCGGTCTTCTGCACGATAAGCTCCGCCGCCCATTCTTTTGCTTCTTCCTCTGTTACGGCGGAGATGTGATACGCCACCGTTTCGGCGTTTTCTTTTTTGTTTGAAAAAGCGACCGTAAAGTATCTTAACGATTCATTCATTTCGGGGGAATCCGGACCCATCGGACCCATCGGACCCATCATGAAATCCTCGTCCTCCGGTTTATCCGGCTGAAACTGCATACCGCCGGGCAAGCCGTCCTTCCGCTCGAATGCTCCGCGTCTGTCGGCGAGCTTCTGCGTAAGCTCGTCGGCGTCGCTTGCCGCCATGGTGAAGTTCACTCCGTTTATGACGGTCAGAAGTACCGTGAGAAGAACGAAGATAACAAGTATCGCGTAAATCCTGAATTTCTTTTCTGCTTTATTCATTTTCGCTCACCGTCCTTTTTTGTTTTTCAAGCGTATCGTATACGGCGCGCTTGATCGAATCAAACGTGAACGGGTACGACAGTCTGATGTCGGGCGAAGGCTCCGGCGTCCCCGGTACGCCCGGCTCGTCTGTCAGAACGATCACGGGGACGCTTTTTTGTTTCGCGGCGCCGATTATCTTTTTGTGGTCGACGCGCGGTATGTTCCGGTCGAGGATAAGCAGGTCAAAGTCCTCGGACGAAAGCAGGGAAACGACCTGCGTTCCGTCAAACGCGGTGACGGTCTGCCCGAGATCGGCTTCAAAAAGCGTTTTATAGCATTCGAGCAGATCCCTGTCGGGTGCGGCAAATAAGATTTTCATCGTTATCCGCCTTTTACGACGATACCGTCACGTCGCTGTAACACGTCGTTCTTCCGTACGCGCTCGCGTTCGTAAACGTATACGTTTCGCCGTTTATTTTTACCGTATGGCTGCCCGCGGAATGAAGCGACAGAGAATACGACTTTACGTTTCCGCCGGCGTTTACTCTGCCGTAGCCGAGCACTATCAGCGTGCCGCCCGTGATGCTGACGGAGCCGTCGGCGTCTATCGCCGCCATATTCTGATTGCTCGGACCTCTCGTTATCACAATGCCGCCCGACTGCTTGTACGTTCCGTTGGAATCTATACCATCGGTGTCGCCGTTCGGGGAGACGGTCACGTCAAGATAACCGCCCGTCACGTTTATCTGCGCCGCGGAATAGCCTTTTGTCGCGTTGACGCCGTCGTCGTTTGCCGCGACTGTCGTATTACCGCCGGAAACGTTTATAACGTTCGCTTCAAGTCCTTCGTAGGCGCTGTCTATGCTTATCGTACCGCCGGAGATGTTCAGTATATTGTCGGCGTGTATCGCGTCTGCTCCGGCTACGGTCTGCTGACCGCCCCAGCCGCCGCGTCCGCCCGGTCCGTGTCTTCCGCCCGCGGTCTTGTTGTCCGGCGCGTAAACGCTCATATTTACGGTGCCGCCCGTAATATTTATCGTGCCCTGACCCTTCGTTCCGTCCTCGAAAGCCGTTCCGTAATCCGCGTGAAGTCCGTCGTCGTACGTTTGCAGGGTCATCGTTCCGACGTTTATATTAAGCTCGTTCTGCACCTTTACGCCTTTATACGAGGTCGTCGAGGCGTCAGACGCGGTGTATCCGCTGTAAGAGCCGGTGTAGACCGTAACGGAAGGGACGGAGCCTTCTTCACCCGAGATCATCTCAAAATTATGAGCCGCCTGGAAGCCGTCTCCCGCCGCGTATACGGTTATCGCTCCGCCGGACAGAACGATGTCGCCTCTTGTGACGCCGTTTTTGCTGACGTTCGTGTTTTCTGTCTTTACGCCGTCGCCGTTCGTTGATATCGCGGCGATCGTGCCGCTTAAAACGGTTATCGAATCGTTGCCTTTAAGCGCGTTGTTGTACGCCGTCACCTTCAGGGCGAGATTCTGTATTTTGAGATCGTCCGTCGAATGGATGCCGTTGTTGTACGACGCGTTTACGACAAGAGTGCCGTTTCCTTTGATTTTGAGGTCGCATTTCGCGTATATCGCGCCCTCGCCCTGCGTATCGTCGTCTTTCGTTTTAACGCTGCGCGTATCGTTTATCACGTTTTCCGTGTCTTTCTTTGCGGAAATGTCTACGCTGCCCGCGGACAGGATCTTGACAGGCGAATCGGTGCCGCAGCTGACGGTCGCGCCGGAAAGCTCGATCACCACCTCGTCCTCCGCGCCCGCTTTGACGATTATCTGCCCTTCAAGAAGTCCCGTCGCCGTGTACGTTCCCGCGGAGGTTATCGTATATACGTTTTTGTCGTTTGAAAACGCTCCGTCCTCCGTTTTCATCTCAAATGTCCCCGTCGCCTCACTCGCCGTGATCTCCGTATCCACAACGGGCTCCGCGGTTTCGTCCGCCGCGCTTTCCGCGCTCGTTGTTACGGTGTTTTTTGTAACGTTATCCGTAACGGTATCTGTCGTTCCGTTTATCACGCCGCACGCGGTAAGAGCCGCGGCGATCAAAAGCGAAAGAACGCTTGTTATTATCTTTTTCATATCTGTATCTCCTTTCGTTTTTCGTATCAAAGAACAACCCTCATCCGTTGTTGTGACCATATGATAGCGGATGAGGATTGAAATAAGATTGAAGTTTTTAAAGTTTGCGAAAAATTATTTTCTGACCGGAAGCGTTACGGTGAATACCGCTTTTCCGTTTTTGTATTCGGCGCGTATCTGACCGCCGTGCGCTTCGACGACGGCTTTGGCGATAGAAAGCCCGAGCCCGTAATGGGAGCCTTCTTCGCCGCGCGCCTCGTCGCTTCTGTAAAACCGCTCAAACAGGCGCTCCGGCTGTCCGGCGCCCGTCGCTTCCGCTCCGTTCGATACGGTAAGGCTTGCGTGGTGCTTTTCCTTGCGGAGCGAAAGACCTATGTCGTCCGTCGTGCCGTGGGACAAGGCGTTGTCAAGCAGTATGGAAACGAGCTGACGCAGCTGATTCGGATTTCCCTCCGTATAAATATCAGGTTCTATATCCGTTTCTATCCTTTTTCCTTTTTCATAGGCGAGCGTTTCAAAGGGGAGGACCTCGCCGCCGACAAGCTTTGAAAAGTCGAGCGTTTCTTTCGGCACACAGCCGTTTTCCGCCCTCGACAGCGAAAGAAGCTGTTTTACGAGATCCGACATACGCTCGTTTTCGTAGTCGATGTTGTCGAGCCATTCGTTTTGCCCGATCTGCCGTTTCAAAAGCTCGCTGTTTGCCGAGATCACGGCGATGGGCGTTTTAAGCTCGTGCCCGGCGTCGGATACGAATCTTTTCTGCCGCTTATCGTTTTCCTCGAGCGGTTTGACGATCTTGTTTGCGATAAAGACCGATATCACGACAAGGACCGTAAGCGCCGCCGAGCCTATCATAAGCATACGGTAAAACAGCATCGTCTGGTTGTTGTCGTTTATCGTTCCGTCTATCATCGCGACGAGCGTGTAGCCTCCGCGCTCGTCGACGAGATACGTCATACTGCCGACCTTGCCGCTCTGCTTTCCCGTATCGAGTATCGACGACGCGGTCTCGAGCAGAGCTTCCTCGGTCATAATATCGTTTTCTCCTCTGTTTACCTCAAGCACCTCTCCGTCTTTTGAATACGCTACGGAATAAAACGTTGAAAGACGGAATTCCCGTTCGTTTTTCCACGGTCTTTCGCCGCGCGGCTCGTTCATTTTGCCGGGGTTTATTTCGGGCGCGTCGTCCGGACGGTTTTCCTCTCCGGGGCGCGGAGCCTGTTCTTCAAGCGAGTACCTCTCGGCGAAGGTCTGAAGCATCTCTCTGCTGCCGCGGTCGAGCGCTATGCGGTTCGATACGTATATCGTCGCAAGCGTTACGACCATAAGCGCAAGAAGCGAAAACACGACCGTAAAAACTATCTTTCTTTTTGTTTTACCGAACATCTCGACACCTCAATTCATAACCGATACCGCGCAGAGCCTTGATCTCGCACCTCGATTCGACGTACGCGAGCTTTTTGCGCGCGAACGACATATACACTTCGACGTTGTTGTATTCAGAATCGCTTTCGTAGCCCCATATTTTCAACGCGATCTGCTCGCGCGAGAGCACCTGACCGCGGTTGGCTATCAGGTATTCAAGTATGCGAAGCTCCTTTTCGCCGAGGCGCACGCTCTGACCGTTTTCGCATTTGAGCACGGCGTTTTTCACGTCGAGCGTAAGGTCCTCGTACGTCAGACTGCCGTCGTTCGTCGGCAGATTACGCCGCCCGAGCGCGCGCAGACGGGCGAGCAGCTCTTTAGTCATAAACGGCTTGGTCAGATAATCGTCCGCGCCGCTGTCAAGCCCTTCGACCTTGTCGTCAAGCTCGCTTTTCGCGGTCAGCATAAGAATCGGCGTGCGAACGCCGGACTCGCGCGCTTTTTTCGCAACGGCGTAACCGTTCATTTTCGGCATCATCACGTCGAGCACGCAGATATCGTAAACGCCGCTTTCTATTTCGTCAAGAGCGTCCTCGCCGTTGTCGACCGCCGTAACGTCGTAGCCCTCCTGGCGCATTATCTCGCAGAGCGCCCGGTTCATTCTCTTTTCATCTTCGGCAAGCAGTATTTTCATTTATAAATCCTCCGTTACGGCGCTATTTTACGGACAAACCTTGAAATAAGATTGAAATCGCGCGGCAGATCTATAAAAAATCAAAACGCGCCGCCGTCTCGGATTATATCATAAAAGCCGTAAAAAGTCAATACGCCGCGGCTTTGCTTTCGTATGGGGCTGTCGCATTAAGTGACAACCTCTTTAATGTCCTTTAAGGGACAATTCATGAGCCGTAAGGCTCAATTCATGTTCGATACGAACAATTCATGCTCATGAATTGACGGTCGTACCGTCATGAATTGATTTGCGTTAAAGACGCAAATCATTAAGGCTGCCGCAAATGCGACAGCCACGTTTTCCGCCGGGATATGATCTTATCCGCCGGGTATGTGATTCATTTTCCCAAATCTGTTGACAAACGCGCGCGCGTATGATACAATAATAAAAAATACATGAGAGGTGCGTTATGGGACATACGATAAAGATAGGTATTTTCGGAGCGTGGCGCGGAAGCAGTTATATTGAGCTTATCGCGGCGGAGAACAAGGACGTTATCCGGATAGTCGCGGTATGCGACAGACAGGCGGAAAAGCTCGACGACGTTAAAGGGCTTGAAGGCGCAAAGCTGTTTTCCGATTTTGACGAATTTATTGAATACGGAAAATCCGTCGGTATGAACGCGGTGTTTTTAGCCAACTTTTTCCACCAGCACGCGCCGTACGCGATAAAGTGTATGGAGGCGGGGATGGACGTCGTAAGCGAATGTACTTCGGCGGCTACGCTGAAAGAATGCGTTGAGCTCGTCCGCTGCGTCGAGCGCACGGGAAGAAAATATATGATCGCCGAAAACTATCCGTTTATGACGCTCAATCTTGAAATGAAGCGCATAATAGACGGCGGTACGCTCGGCACGTTTTTATACGCCGAGGGCGAATACAACCATTCCGGCACGTTTGAAACGATGAAATATCTGACTCCTTTCAGATACCACTGGAGAGCGTGGATGCCGCGCACGTATTACGTCACGCACGCGATGGGACCGCTTATGTATATGACGAACAGTATGCCGAAATACGTTTCGGCTCGCGCCGCCCATTCAAAGCGGCTTGAACAGTTCCGCGATTACCGCCCGAACGACGACGGCATGGCGCGTATGTTCTGCGAAATGGATAACGGTATGACCGCCAGCTTTACCGGCTGTACTGCGCAGGCGTCGGATTACAGCCGCTACCGCGTAGTCGGCGACATGGGCTCCGTCGAGCAGTCCGGCTATACGAACGACAAGGTAAGGCTTTATTATGAGGACTACACCCTGCCGGAGGGCGTTACCGAGGAGGTACAGTACATAACGCCCGACTTGTCGGCGTGGGGCGAAAAGGCGGAAAAGGCGCTGAACGCCGGTCACGGCGGCGGCGACTACTGGATAGTGCAGAATATGATAGACTATTTTGCAAACGGTATAACGCCGTTCTTCGACGTCTACAAGGGCGTCGCGATGTCCGCGACGGCGATACTCGGCTGGAGAAGCTGTCTCAACCACGGCGAAAACTTCAAAATACCGGATTTTTCAAAAGAAGAGGAAAGAAAAGCGGTCGAGGACGACGATCTGACGCCGTTCCCGGACGAAAACGGCGAGGGAGCAACGCTTCCGCCGTCTCTGATGTACGGAAAATATTGAGGGAAATTATGAAATATTGCGAAAACTGCGGATATAAGCTTGACGGTCAGCGCTATTGCCCCGAATGCGGCCACAACTGCTCGGACGGCGCACCGGCCCCGGAAACAGCGGTCAAGTCATTCAGTCTCAGAAGCTGGGGCTCGATGTATAATTCCGAAAACCTGTATTCAGCCGAGGTGTTCGGAGAAAAAGTAAAAATAACGATAAAACGCGCAAATCTGTTCAAAAACGATCCCGAAACGGTCGAGACAGACGTTTCGTTTTACGGCAAGATCGAGGAGCTCGTCGACAGATACAACGTAAAAAGCTGGAACGGCTTCAACAAGCACGCGAAAGACGTTTTCGACGGAAACAGCTTTTCGTTTCATATGGACGAAAACGGAAAAACGCTCGTATCAGCCGGGGGCTATATGTGCTGGCCGGAGAATTACGGAGCGTTCAGCTCCGAAATAAGCGAGCTTTTTATCGGACTTTACGAAACGTATCACCCGAATAAAATCAAGATATTCGAAAAATATCTCGCCTGCATGGCGGATGAAAAATACGGAGGCTATATAGATAAAAAAGCGGCATACGAATACGGCTACAAGCGCGTATCGGAGAATACGATCGCTTATAAAAACTGCGTCGTGCGCGGTATAGTAACGAATTTCATCGCGGGCTTTACGGGAGACGGTAAATCGTGCGACGAAATGATCGTCTGGTTTATAGATCAAAAAGAATGTGACAATGGTTATCTCCAAACGTTTCTGGGGCTGGATTATTACAGGATGGGAGAGGATTTAAAGCCGTATTTCGTTTCGCGCACCGTCATTGAAGACAACCTGCTTGCAAACGACGGCATGCACGGATTTCTGTTTACGAAAACGACGCCCGACGGAACTCTCTTCGGCTACACCTCGACGTACAGCCAAAAAATCGCCCAGACCACCTCGTACTGTTATTCGATCATGGGAGTCGTCGACGGAGACGTCGTATGCTTTGCGTCCGGCAGGAAAAAGGGAGAATATCTTAAAAAGCTCGATCCCGCCGAGCTTGCCTGTGATATCGAAGCCGCCGGAAAATTCGGCTTGCAAAAATCAAAGGAAAACTGGGAGAACGGCGACGGACCTTATATATCGGATAGCGACGCGGAAGTCAGGTTATATCTTCTGGTAAGCTCGAACCTCAATTTCGACTATAAGCTCGGCGAAAAGTTCAAGGAGCTTAAGGACGGAGACGACGTGGAGGGCTACTCCGCTAAATTGATGTTTTACTGCTGAAAGGCTTGTTTGTATCAGATGAAAGAAAGCGTTGATATGGAAAACAACACAGTATTCGCGTCCGTAAACGGGATAAAACGCCCCGTGAGGTTAAGCGAAAAAACGCGGGCGTTCGCATACGAATCGCTCGGACATAAATACGGGCTTATGACGAGAGAAACGCCCGCGGTCTCCCTTGATGAAATAAACGGCTTCGAGGGCTTTTCGCCTTTGCAAAAATACGACGCGGCGATATTGAAAATAGCAAAAGAGGCTCCGCTCCGCATCTGCGGCGGCGAGCTGATAAGCGGCGCGGCGACGCTCGGGCTCGGCATAAAGCATCTTGTCCCGGCGACGTATAAGGGCGAGCCGGTGTTTCAGAGCCTGTCGCATCTCACAGTCGATTTTGAGACGGTCGTTTTCTGCGGCACGGACAGTATAAGAAAAAAAGCTCTTGAAGCTTATGAAAGATACCGGGGGACGGACAGGGAGGAGTTTGCGAAAAGCTGTCTTGACTGTCTTGACGCGCTCGATATTTATCACGGCAGATATCTTGACGCGCTCAAAGCAAAAGGATATGAAAAAAATTACGAAAATCTGCTGACGGTGCCGCAAAAGCCCGCCGAAACGTTTTATCAGGCGGTGCAGAGCATATGGTTCGTTTTCTCGTTTCTGCGTCTCTGCGGCAACTGGCCGGGCATCGGAAGGATAGATAAATTCTTATATCCGTTTTATAAAAGGGATATCGAAAGCGGCGTGCTTACAAAGGACGGGGCGCGCGAGATACTGGCTCATTTCTTCATAAAGGGCTGCGAGTGGATCTGCGGCGGCGACTACGGCTCGGGCGACGCTCAGCATTATCAGAATCTCGTTATAGCGGGCGTTGACGAGGACGGCGAGGATATCACAAACGACGTCACGTATCTTATACTCGACGTAATCGAGGAGACCGGCATAAGCGATTTTCCGACCACCGTGCGTTTAAGCAAAAACAGTCCCGAAAAGCTGTACCGCAGAGTTGCCGAGGTAATGCGGCTCGGCGGCGGTGTGCTCGCCGTCTACGGCGAGGACACGGTATTGAAGGCGATGACGGAATACGGCTATCCTTTGAAGGACGCGCGCCGTTTCGCAAACGACGGCTGCTGGGAGGTGCAGGTCCCGGGCGAGACGAATTTCTGCTACATACCCACCGACTTTTTGCAGATCTTACAGAAAAACACGCTGAAAAGCTATGATAAAAGCGTAAATTTCGACAGCTTCGAGGCGCTTTATTCCGCGTATCTATGCGACGTACGAGCGTTTGCGGAAAATCTTTTGTCGTCAGTTTTAAAAAACAACACGCCCGAATGTATAAACGGCGAATGGGTCTGGCGTAAAAACATACCGTGCACCGTGATATCGCTTTTCGAGCGCGATTGCGTGTCGCGCGGGCTTTCGTACCTTGAAGGCGGCGCGGTCTATAACGTGATATCGCCGCATATCGGCGGTCTCGCCGACACGGTGAACAGCCTCTACGCCGTAAAAAAGCTCGTTTTCGACGATAAAAAGATCGGTTTTTCCGAGCTTATGAAGGTCTTGTCCGAAAACTGGGAAAACGACGAACCGTTAAGGCAGTACGCGCTCAATAAATACGATTATTACGGCAACGACAACGACGAAGCGGACGGTATATGCAAAAGGTTTTTGTCGGATTTCGCCGATATATGCAAGTCGATCGACGGCAGATCCGGATATAGATTCCCGGGCGGTGTCAGCACGTTCGGGCGACAGCTCGAATGGTCGCCGCACCGCCTCGCGTGTCCCTCGGGGCGCAAAAAAGGCGAGATACTTGCAGCCAACGCCTCGCCCACGCCCGGCTCCGACAAGCAGGGCGCGACGGCTCTGATACGCTCCTACTGCAAAAACGAGCTTTACAGACTGCCCGTCGGAGCGGCGCTCGACGTGAAGCTTTTGCCCTCATCCGTAAAAGGCGACGAGGGGCTTGACGCGCTCGTTTCGCTTTTGCACGGCTTTGTTTCGCTCGGAGGCTTCTTTATGCAGCCCGACGTCGCGGACGCGCAGATACTGAAGGAAGCGCAGAAAAACCCGGCGGATTATCAGAATCTGTCCGTGCGCGTGTCCGGCTGGAACGCGCGTTTCGTAACGCTGAACAAAGAATGGCAGGATATGGTGATAGAGCAGAATGAATGCGGATGCGGATGTTAAGCTGACGGTCGCCGAGATACAGCGTTTCTGTATGCGCGACGGACCCGGCGTGCGAACGACGGTTTTTCTGAAGGGCTGTCCGCTCGATTGCGCGTGGTGCCACAACCCGGAGATGAAAGCGCCGGAAAAGCAGCTTCTGTATTATGAAAAAAAGTGCATCGGCTGCCGCGCGTGCTCCGTCTGCCGCCGGGGCGTACACGTATTCGATAACGGTCACGAGGTGAAAAGAAAGCTGTGCGCCGCCTGCGGCGAATGCGCGGACAGCTGCCCGACCGGGGCGCTTCAGATCTGCGGCAGGGAAATGACTGTATCCGGAATACTTGATGAAATAAAAAAAGACTCCGCGTTTTACGGCGGGCGCGGCGGCGTTACGCTGTCGGGCGGCGAGCCGTTTATGCAGAAAAACGCGGTAAAGCTGCTTGAAGCGTGCAAAAGAGAGGGGATAAACACCGCGGTCG
>CACZVC010000035.1 GCA_902784545.1 uncultured Ruminococcus sp.
AACGTCGACGTTTTCATATCGAGCGTTTATCAGGCGAACGAGCTGTTTGAGCTCGGAGCCGATACGGAAAACCCCGATGAGGCGTGCGTTTACGCCGCAAGGGAGCTGACAGAAGCGTTCGGCTTCAAAGCCGTCGCGCTGACAGTCAGAAAAACGTTTTCAGCCGACAGAAACGGCTTTTACGGTATGATATACGAAGACGGAAAAACGTATTTTTCTAAAAAATACGAGACGGGCATAGTCGACCGCGTAGGCTCGGGCGACGCGTTCGACGGCGCGCTGATATACTCGTATCTGACCGGCGGCGACAGACAGAACGCGGTGGAATTCGCCTCCGCGGCGGCTGTTTTGAAGCATTCGATAAACGGCGATTTCTGTCTTGCGGACGCGGATGAGATAAAAGCCGTCGCCTCGGGCGGAAGCGGCGTGACGAAACGGTAAGGGACCGGATTTTTCCGTCGATTAAAATTTTACAATTATCACGCATATAAATATAAAAATGAATGCTATAATCAATTAACGGAATACGGAGGTACGATATGAAATTCAGAATAATAAGTATTGTTTTGTGTCTTGTTTTCACGCTCGCGGCTTTTTCGGGATGCGTCACGGATAAACCGAAAACGTTCAAGGAAGCGGCTGAAGCCGGAGAATCGTTTGCCGCGGAGGAAGGGCTCAAAAACGTAAAGCTCGTCTGCGAGGCGCCGGATAAAAAGAGCGGAGAACAGATAAAAATAACCGTCGAGGGCGTGACCGATCCCGCCGCGGGCAACGCGGTATATTCGCTCAGCATAGAATCGAAGGACACGGTGCATACCTTCAAGGAGCTTATCAAAAAAAGCAATAACACGCTTTATGTAAAGATACCCGAAACGTCGGCGTTTGAAGGACTTGTTCCGGATGAGAGCTTCGGCGGCTTCGGATTCCCGTCGGGCGGCGAGCCTGCCGATAACGTCGACGGTCTTGAGGATATCGGTATCATCGGCGGTATGGATATACCGACGTTTTCGCTGATTTCGGGACAGGCGAACGCAACGCCCGGTATGAAGGATATCGCCGGTAAATATATCGCTTTCAGGCTGCCGGTAAACAAGCCGGTAAAGCTTGAGGAAATAGCAGCCGACGCGATCGAGATGATGTATGAAAAAGCGGAGAAAGCCGACGCGGTCGATGGTTATCCCTACGTCGTAAAGCTCACCCTCAGGGATTCGCAGGGACTTCTGATATCCGTTCTCGACGGTATAAAGGAAAATAAGGACGCTGTCATAAGCGAGATCGTCGCCGTCATAACGGAATACGTCGGCGAGGAAACGCTCGAAGGATTCAAGGAGCTTGTCGGAAAATCCGTCTCCGAGCTTATGTCGGAGGGACTCGATAAATTCTTTGAGGAAACGAAGCCCGAGGATTTAACGTCGGAGGACGAGGGAGATTACGATTGCATACAGAAAATAGCCGTCGAAAAGGGCAGAAGGTACGAGCGCGTAACGGAAATTTCGTTTAAGAACGAAGACGGCGAAAAGACTGAGATCAAAACGGTCTATACCGTTACTGCCGCCGAGCCCGACCCCGGCTTTGCAGACAAATGCGCCGTAAAGGATGAAGAGATATACGACGCAGTAAACGCCGTAAAGGAGAATATAAAGGCGATATCGTCGCTGAAAAAGATGATTTTCTGATTTGACGACTATCTCAAAGGCTGCCGCGAGGCGGCCTTTTGTTATCCGCAAGACCGCCGGTGCGGCGTTTTCGATTATGCAAATTTCACTAAAATCATTTTAAAATTGTGTGTATTTTTTACTTTTAAAATACAAAAAATTTATAAAATCTATTGCAATTTTCGCGTATATAGTATATAATATATCATTACAAAATAAAATGAGGACGAAATCCGGATGAAATCATTGAAGAAAAAAGCCGCGGCGGCGGTCTGCAAAGGGATAAAAAGCATAATGCCCGAAGCCGCCGTGACGGAAGAAGAAATAATAACTTACCTTGCGTACCCTCCCGACGACGGTATGGGCGACCTCGCGCTGCCGTGCTTCAAATTCGCAAAGGCTCTGCGTATGCCGCCTCCCGCCATCGCCGCGAAGCTGGCGGAGAGCTTTGAATGCGAGGGGATAGAAAAGGCGGAGCCGGCGGGCGGCTATCTTAATCTTAAAATCGACCGCGCCGCGTTCTGCAAAAAAATATACGTCGATATAACAAAATCGGACAAGCCGTACGGCGCGTCCGGCGCGGGCGAGGGCAAAACGGTCGTTCTGGACTATTCGTCGCCCAACGTCGCAAAACCGTTCCATATCGGTCATTTAGGTACGACCGTTATCGGACATTCGCTCAAAAAAATGCACGAATTCGCCGGGTACAAATGTATCGGCGTAAATCATCTGGGCGATTGGGGAACACAGTTCGGCAAGCTGACCGTCGCATATAAAAAATGGGGCGGAAAGGAAGCGGTCGAGGAAAAGGGCATAGACGAGCTCGTTGCGCTCTACGTTAAATTCCACGAGGAAGCGGAAAAAGAGCCGGAGCTCAACGACGAAGCCCGCGCCGCGTTTACCGCGCTCGAGCACGGCGATCCCGAAATAACGGCTCTGTGGCGCTGGTTCATAGATATAAGCATCGCCGAATACAAAAAGACGTACAAACAGCTCGATATCGAATTCGACTACTACACGGGCGAAAGCTTCTATACGGACAAGATGCCCGCCGTGGTCGAGGAGCTGAAGGAGAAAAACCTGCTCACGCTCGACGACGGCGCGTCCATCGTCGATCTTGAAGCGTACGGAATGCCCCCGTGCCTTATCCTGAAGCGTGACGGCTCGACACTGTATCCGACGCGCGACATAGCGGCGGCGATATACCGCAAAAACACGTTCGATTTCGACAAATGCATTTACGTCACGTCCGCGGGTCAGTGTCTGCACTTCGCCCAGTGGTTCAAGGTGCTTGAGCTTATGGGTAGGGAATGGTATAAGGACCTCGTCCACGTTCCCTACGGCACCGTGTCGCTGAACGGCGAAAAGCTCGCCACGCGCACCGGCAACGTGGTGCTTCTGAAGGACCTGTTCGCCGAGGCGATAGAAAAAGCCGCGGCGATAATGGCTGAGAAAAACCCGGAGCTTGCCGGAAGAGAGGACGTTGCGGAATCGGTCGGCATCGGCGCGGTGGTGTTCTACTACCTGTCCGCGAACCGTATGCGCGATATAAACTTCGTTCTGGAGGACGCGCTCAATTTCGACGGAAACACCGGACCTTACGCGCAGTACACCTACGCGCGCACCTGCCAGATACTCAACAAGGCGGGCGATTTCGAGCCGACGGTATTCGAGCCGAACGAATACGAGTTCGCGCTCTGTAAGACCCTGTCGCTTTTCCCGGAGACGTTCGACGAGGCGCTCGCCTCATACGAGCCGTCTGTCATAACACGATATATCCTGCGCCTCTGCGCGGATTTCAACAGATTTTATCACGACTGTCCCGTACTCACGGCGGACACGGAGCAGTTGAAAAATCAGCGCCTTGCCCTGACCGCTTCGGTCAACAGAGTTCTGGCAAACGCGCTCGAGCTTATATGCGTCCGTCATCCCGAAAAAATATGATTTAAACGGAGGTATCAAATATGTCAGGACACAGCAAATGGAAAAACATAATGCACAAAAAGGAAAAGACGGACGCCGCGAGAGCGAAGGTCTTTACCAAAATAGGCAAGGAAATGGCGATAGCCGTACGCGAGGGCGGTCCCGATCCCGTATCGAACAGCAAGCTCCGCGATCTTATCGCAAAGGCGAAGGCGAACAACGTGCCTAACGACAATATAGACAGGATAATCAAAAAAGCGTCCGGCGCGGACAGCGTCGCTTACGAAAAAGTCACCTACGAGGGCTACGGCATAGGCGGCGTCGCCGTCATAGTCGAGGCGATGACCGACAACAGGAACCGCACCGGCGGCGACGTCCGTCACTATTTCGACAAATTCGGCGGCAATTTAGGTCAGACCGGCTGCGTTTCTTATCTGTTCTCCGACAAGGGCACGATAATAATAGAAAACGACGGCAAGCTCAACGAGGACGAGGTGATGGAAGCCGCGCTCGAAGCCGGAGCCGAGGATTTCGACGTTACGGACGAGGCGTTTGAAATAACGACCGCCCCCGACGATCTCACCGCCGTGACCGAGGCGCTCACGGCGAAGGGCTACAACATAATCTCCTCCGAGCAGGAGAAGATCCCGTCGATGTATCAGACTCTGACCGACGAGGAGCAGATCAGAAAAATGGGCTTGCTGCTTGAAAAGCTCGATGAAAACGACGACGTTACGGACGTTTGGCACAACTGGGAAAACGAGGAATAATAAAACAAACTCCGGAAAGGAAACTTTATTATGGATTTGATTTGGATCGCGCCAGCCGGCGCCCTGATCGCGCTTTTGTTCGCTGTCTATAACGCATATAAGGTAAAACGCGCCGATCAGGGAAACGACAGAGTAAGAGAACTGTCCGGAATAATAAAGCAGGGCGCTAACGCATATCTGAAACGCCAGTACAAGACCGTCGGGATATTCTTCGCGGCTGTCTTTGCGATATTGCTCATATTATCTTTCGTAAAACCGTCCGGTATGCCGGAGGGACTCATAAACGTATTTACGCCGTTTGCATTCCTTACGGGAGGCATTTTCTCGGGTTTGTCCGGCTTTCTCGGAATGAAGATCGCCACGGCGGCTAACGGCAGAACGGCGACCGCGGCGCAGAACAGCCTTAACAAAGGTCTGCGCGTTGCGTTCTCCGCCGGATCCGTTATGGGCTTCGTCGTCGTCGGTCTCGGACTGCTCGACACGTCCCTGTGGTTCATTTTGCTGAAATACGCCTTTAAGCTCGATCCGGCGGCGCTCTCCGGCGCCATGATAACGTTCGGTATCGGCGCGTCGACCATGGCTCTGTTCGCGCGCGTCGGCGGCGGTATATTCACAAAGGCCGCGGACGTCGGCGCGGACCTCGTCGGCAAGGTCGAGGTAGGCATACCCGAGGACGACCCGAGAAACCCCGCCACGATAGCGGACAACGTCGGCGATAACGTCGGCGACGTCGCCGGTATGGGCGCGGATCTGTACGAATCCTACGTCGGCTCGATAATCTCCGCTGTCGCGCTCGCGTTCGGCGCTTTCGGAACTGTTCAGGAAGGCGCGTCAACGGACGGCAATGTGATCTTCGGCAAAATGATGGTGCCGCTTATCCTCGCGGTAGTCGGTATGATCTGTTCCGTCATCGGCACGTTCTTCGTGCGCTGCGGAACGAGCACGGAGCAGAAAAAACTGCTCGGCTCGCTGCGCCGCGGTACTTATATAGCCGCCGGTCTGTTTGCGGTATGCGCGTTCCCGATAGTATATTTCATATTGGGCAAGGAGAATATCGGCGTATACGGCGCGGTCATATCCGGACTTTTGGCAGGAGTCCTGATAGGCTACTTCACGGAATATTTCACTTCCGATACGTATAAACCCACGAAAAAGCTCGCAAAATCATCCGAAACGGGACCCGCCACGATAATCATAAGCGGTCTTTCCCTCGGTATGAGATCGGTCGTTGCGCCGGTCGTGATAATCTCCGTATCAATTATCGCGTCGTTTATGCTTTCCGGCGGTAATTTCGGCGACGGAATGAACAGAGGTCTGTTCGGCATAGCCATATCCGCCGTCGGTATGTTATCGACGCTCGGCATAACGCTCGCCACGGACGCTTACGGTCCCGTTGCGGACAACGCAGGCGGCATTGCGCAGATGGCGGGCATGGAGGAGGAAGTGCGCGACAGAACGGACGCGCTCGACTCTCTCGGCAACACCACGGCGGCGACCGGCAAGGGCTTTGCGATAGGCTCAGCCGCGCTTACGGCTCTTTCACTCATCGTCGCTTTCACTCAGCGCATAAATATGATGGGCGGTGACTTTAAATTCAGGATAGATATAACTAATCCCGTTACGCTCGTCGGCATTATTTTGGGCGCGAGCCTCCCGTTCATCTTCGCGGCAATGACGATGGATTCCGTCGGCGTCTCCGCGCAGAGCATAATAGGCGAGGTACACAGACAGTTTAAGGAAAAGACCGGTATACTTGACGGCAAAGAAAAGCCGGATTACGCAAAATGCGTCGATATATGCACTAAAAGCTCTCTCAGACAGATGATAATGCCGTCCGTTTTGGCGGTGCTCGCACCCGTCGTTATCGGTCTTATCCTCGGTCCGAACGGCATCACGGGTATGCTCTGCGGCGCGACGATCGCCGGATTCATGCTCGCGGTGTTCATGTCGAACGCCGGCGGCGCGTGGGATAACGCCAAAAAGTATATAGAGCGCGGAAATCACGGCGGCAAGGGCAGCGACGCTCACAAAGCCGGCGTAGTCGGCGACACGGTCGGCGACCCGCTCAAAGACACGAGCGGTCCGGCTATCAACATACTCATAAAGCTTTTGTCGATAGTCTCGATAGTTTTCGCCTATATCATAATGAATTATTATCTTATAAAGTTCTGATATGATAAACACGGAAAAGATAAACACGGAAAAAAGAAATCCGAATACAACTCATATAGACAGTCTGCCGACGTATGATATGGTTTCGCTCATGCACAGCGAAAGCAAAAGGGCGTTCGACGCGATTGACGGTATACTGCCGGAGGTCGCAAAGGCGGTAGACAAAATAGCGGAAGGCTTTGAGAACGGCGGTCACCTCTACTACGTCGGCGCGGGCACGAGCGGCAGGCTCGGCGTGCTCGACGCGAGCGAATGTCCGCCCACGTTCGGCGTTGACGATACGCTCGTCGTCGGCATAATCGCCGGCGGCGACAGGGCGCTCCGCAAAAGCTCCGAGGGCGCGGAGGACAGTTACGACGCGGGTTATGACGAGATAAAGAAAAGAGGTCTGTCAAAGCACGACGTGCTTGTCGGCATCGCCGCCAGCGGCAGAACGCCGTACGTTTTAGGCGCGATGAAAGCCGCGAAGGAGGCGGGCGCGACGGTCTGCTCGATATCGTCCTCTCCCGGCTCGAAGCTCGATCAGGCGGCTGATATAAGGATGTCTCCCGACACGGGTCCCGAGGTCGTCACCGGCTCGACGAGGCTCAAAAGCGGCACGGCGCAGAAGCTGATACTGAATATGCTCTCCACCTGCGCGATGATAAAAACGGGCAGAGTGTATGAAAATCTTATGATCTGCGTCCGCCCGACAAACGACAAGCTCAAAGCCCGGTGCGCAAACATAACCTCGGAAATTCTGGGGATCGGCGCCGAAGAAGCGTATAAGCTCCTGTCCGAACACGATTTCGATATAAAGGAAGTTATAAAAATATATAAAAAATAACGCTGAAATAATACCGCCCGTTTTGTCCGCGGTATGAAAACTTCGTTATACGGTCTTTATTCCCGATGAAAGGTGGTGATATGATGAAAAACAAGGTCGAGAACGAAATGTTTGACGAGTTTGATTTTATGTATCATCACAAGGAGCTTGTAAAAAAGCGCGAAGAGGAGAGAATAAAGGCGGAGGAAGAGAAAAAAGCCGCCGAGGAAGCCGCGAAAGCAGCCGAAAAAGCGGCTCTTTTAAATGAAGAAGAAAAGAAAAAAAAGCCCGACGGCAAATCAAAGGAAGAAAAGAAAAAAGCGGAATTAAACCGCAAAAAGGAAGAGCAGAGGCGGAAAAAGCAAAAAGAAGAGCAGCTCCGCAAACGGGAAGAACGGATAAAAAAAGAAAAAAAGGAAGAGGAAAAGCGCAAAAAAGCGGCTCGCCCGGCGAAAGAAAAGGAAGAAAACGCACAAAAAGAGCCGGAGAAAAAAATACATCCGAAATACGGCAAGCCGTATAAAAACGACAGGAATGCGGACAGAAAACGGTCGGAAATAAAAGAAAAACCGAAAAAAGAGCGCAAAGCAAAGGACGAGGTAAAGGAAAGGCGGTTTTCCGCCGAGACCTCCGCGGCGGTCAAGGCGGTATTCACAAGGGTGATGATATACGCTCTGATCTCGGCAGGCGTCGCCGCGCTTCTGGTCGGCGCCGGGATCGCGGGCGCGCATCTGATACTCGGATTTCACAGGAATGTATCGCATAAAAGCGTATCGTATCAGGTCGGACTCGTGTCGGACACGGTGCGTGTTCCTTACGACACAGTCGTGCGCGACGGTGCGGTCTACGTCTGCGGAAACGATATCGTAAATCTCTGCGGCTTTACCGTTACCGGCACGGAGGACGAAATAAAATACGTTTCGCCCGACGACGGGAACGACACCGTTGTATTCGGCAAAAACTCGAACCGCGCGACAGTAAACAAAAACGAAATAAGGCTTGAAGCGCCGACGTTCACGTCGGACGGCAAGCTTTATATCCCGGTCAGCTTTTTCACCTCGTACGCCACGGGTATGGTGTTTGAATTCACCGAAGAGACGGAAGATAAGCGCGCCTCGCTCGTCGTATATAAAAAGATACTTAACGAATACGACCATAAAATAACCGGCGCGGCGCCGGTATACGAGCCTGTCACGTTCCGCGTCAAAGAGGCGGTGCTGCTTGAAAAAATTGACGAAAACGCGCTCGCCGACGAGATAGAGGACGCGACGTACCCGGTGGATATTTCCGCGTATTACGACGCGATAAACCCCGAAAATCTGTACGCTTATATAAGCGTCATAAATCAGACGCACAGAGCCGTGCGCACGCTTGAATACGACGATCTTACAAAGACGGTCATACAGGCGGAATCGGTTGAGGAGCCGGTCGTGATACGCCGCATAGCCGCAAGAGCGCTCGAAGCTATGTTTTCCGACGTGCGCGGAGTCGTCGGATATCAGCGTTTCAACGTTTACAGCGGATACCACACGTACGAAAATTCGGAGGAATCCGATCCCGCGCTCGACGAAAGCCTGCTCGGTCTGTCGGTCGAGGTGTATCTGTCGCCGAAGAGCGATTACGGCGATACGAGAACGTTCAAATGGTTTGAGGAAAACGCGTACAAATACGGCTTTATAATCAGATACCCGAAGGGCAAAAAGGATTATACCGGCGTCGGCTTCCGCCCGTGGGTCCTGCGTTACGTCGGCAGATACGCCGCGACGAAGATGTTCAACGAGGGATTGTGTCTTGAGGAGTTTATAGAGAAGTATAATCTTGAAAGGGTTTTGGAAATAAAGAGAACTGATATATAGATTCGCTTTGCAAGCTGAATTCGCCTCTTACACAGATTTGTAAGAGGCGAATTCTATTTAGCTGCGCGGCGCAGCTGCGCTATATAGCAATACGCCGCAGGTGTATTATTTAGCTGCCGCGAAGCGGCTATTTAGCTGAAAGGAAACGGTAGAGCAGAAGCTAAATTCGGCTGACGCCGAGCTAAATACGCCTTCGGCAAGCTAAATTCGCCCTGACGGGCTAGCTAAATTCGGCGGAGCCGAGCTAAATTTGCCTTCGGCAAGCTAAATACGCCTTCGGCGAGCTGTGAGAAAGAACAGAACGGAGAAAAATCCGGTCTGTTCTCAGAGTGTAGACAAACTCCCTCAGTCAGCAAAGCTGACAGCTCCCCCGAAGGAGGAGCCTTGATCTGCCTCCCTCTTTGAGGGAGGTGGCGCGCCGTTTTACGGCGTGAGTAAATACTTTGTCTTCAAGCTGAGAACAGAACGGAAAAAATCCGGGCTGTTCTTTTTTTTGGCGCAAAATGATGAAAAAGCGCGATTTCCGGTGTCGAAAAATTGTAAACTTTTAATTAAATAAATAAAAACCTCTTGACTTTTTTAAATAGTGTTATATAATGAAAATACATCAAGTGGCGCAAAAGTTCTGCATTATACCACCAAAGAGCAATAAAAGTGGATAAAGGTGTGGAAAATGTGGATAACTTTGCGTAATGTGGAGCGAAAGGAGGGTCAAAAACCGTGTTTTTAGGCGAATTTAATCACACCGTGGATAGCAAGGGCAGAGTTTTTGTACCCGCCTGTTACCGCGACCAGCTTGTCGGCAAGTTTTACGTCTCCCGCACGGAGGATAAATGCGTCAAAATATACTCAAAACCCGAGTGGGATAAATTCTGCGCCCGGTTTGAAAACATCCCCGGCGAAAAGAACACGCGCTCCAGCCGTTTCATATTCAGATACGCCTACGAGGTGGAGCTCGATTCGAGCGGACGACTGCTGATACCGGAAAAGCTCCGCGCTCACGCCGAAATAAAAAAGGATGTCGTTATAATCGGCAGAAACACGTTAGCCGAGATCTGGGATGAGGATATCTTCAACAAATACGTTGAGGAAGAGGATCGCAAGCAGATCATGGCTGATATCGACGAGGCGGGCATCCCGACGTGAGCACGAATACGAACGCATCGGATTTTTCGCACCGCTCCGTTCTGCTTGACGAGACCGTCGGCGCGCTGCGCGTAAAGCCGGACGGCGTATACGTCGATCTGACGTTGGGCGGCGGCGGCCACAGCGAGGCGATAGTAAAACAGCTGACGACCGGCAGACTTATCTGCCTTGATGCAGACACCACGGCGATAGAGGCGTCGAAAATACGCCTTGCACCTTATCTTGATAAAATAACCTTCGTCCACAGCTTCAACGACAAAATCGATTCCGTCCTTGACGACCTCGGCGTCGGTCTTATTGACGGCGCGGTCGCGGACCTCGGCGTTTCGTCGTATCAGCTCGACAACGCATCACGCGGCTTCTCCTATATGCAGGACGCGCCGCTCGATATGAGGATGGACGAAGCTTCGCCGCTTACCGCTTACGATATTGTGAACGGCGACAGTGAAGAGGAAATAAAAAGAATATTATATATATACGGCGAGGAAAATTACGCCACGCGCATAGCGGCGGCGATCTGTAAAAGGCGCGCCGAAAAGCCGGTGGAGACCACAGCGGAATTATGCGATATAATAAAATCCGCAATGCCCGAAAAGGCGAAGATCGGCGGACATCACCCGGCAAAGCGCTCTTTTCAGGCTATACGCATAGCCGTCAACGGCGAGCTGGACAGGCTTTCCGTAATGCTCGGCAAAGTGATCGACCGGCTGAAGCCCGGCGGTATTTTCGCCGTCATATCGTTCCATTCGCTTGAGGACAGGATAGTAAAAACCGCCTTCGCCGACGCGGCGAGGGGTTGTACTTGTCCGCCCTCGTTTCCCGTGTGCGTGTGCGGAAACAAGGAAAAAGTAAAAATAATAACAAAAAAACCCGTTCTGCCGTCGGAGGACGAGCTTTCCGTAAACCCGAGAAGCCGTTCCGCAAAGCTGCGGGTTTGTCGAAAACTGTAAAGGAGAGTGCCGTATGAACAACTCTGTTGTAAAACTGAATACAAGAGCTTTATCAAAGGAAGAAAAAAAGCTGATGAAAAAAGCGGCGAACGAAGTCGACGTGCGCTCCCTTCCCAAAACGAAAATAGTTTCAAGCATTTTCACCACGGACAGGGCAGCGCACAGGACGATACCGTACGGCACGCTGTTCGTTATTTGTCTGTTCACGATCGCCGCGCTTTTCATGACTTTTCTGAGCGTCCGCGTGAACGAGGTGAACAACGAGATATCAACGCTCAATTCCCGGCTTGCCGATATAAGAGAGCAGACCGCCGACGCCAAAGCCGATATATTCGATAAAAAGGATATAACGCTTATCCGCACGACCGCGGAAAGGTACGGGATGGTACGCTCGGAATATCTGCCGGCGCATTACATAACCGTTGACGCCGAGGACAAGGTTACGGTATATCCCGAGGAGGAAGAGGAGAGGGAATACAACGTCGCCTCGCTTTTGTCCGCCTTCGGATCGAGCATTTCGTCGTTTCTGGAATACATAAGATAACAACAGGCTGAATACAATATATCAAAATACGCGTATTGAGCCTTAACGGGCACGCTGCCGCGAGGCGGCGGGCTTTGTTGATTAACAGGGAGAAATCATGCCGACAGTCAAGCCGAAAAAACTGAATATCAGAGAGATCCTGACGCCGGTCGCCTTCGTGCTTGTCGCGGTCATCGCAATAGGCAGACTGTTTTATCTGCAGATAGTAAGCTACGACAAATTCAAGACCGACACGTCCGGAAGCATCTCGTCCGAGACCGGCGTAAAAGCCTCCCGCGGCAGGATATTGGACAGCAACGGCATAGTGCTTGCCGACAACAAGACCGTCGAGCGCGTTTTCATTTCCCCCGCCGATATGTCGGGCGACGCGGAAAGACAACTCGTTGCGGACAATTTATCGCGTATCCTTGACGTCGACTACGACACGATTTACGAAAAAACGCTGAAGAAAAAGCGCAAGGACGAGACGATAAAGAAAAACGTCGAAAAGGAAGAGGCGGATATGGTCCGCGCCTTCGTCGCAAAATACAATCTCAAATCCGTCCATCTTGTAACGTCTTCGACGAGATTTTATCCGTTCTCCAACCTGTTGAGCCACGTGCTCGGCTTTGTCGGAAGTGACAATCAGGGCTTGTACGGTATAGAATATCAGTATAACGACTACCTTACCGGCGTGGACGGAAAAATAATAACCGCGAAAAACGGTCTCGGTCAGGATATGCCGTACGATTACGAGCAGTATATCGAACCGCAGAACGGTTATAATCTTATATTGACGATAGATCAGACGCTTCAGTCGATACTTGAAAAATATCTTGAAGAATGTCTTGAAGAATCCGGCGCCGACAACCGCGTTACCGGCGTTATAATGGACCCGAAGACCGGCGGCATCCTCGCAATGGCGACAAAGCCGGATTTTGACTGCAATTCCCCGTACGTACTCGATAAAAAATCGCAGACCGAGCTTGAAAACTGCGGACTTGAGCCGGGCAGCGAGGAATATATGAAATACAATACCACTCTGCTTATGCAGATGTGGAAAAACAAGGCGATAAACGACTTATACGAGCCGGGCTCCACCTTCAAGCCGCTGACCGTCGCGATGGCGCTCGAGGAAAAGGTGGTGACGCACGACACGTCGTTCTACTGCCCCGGTTATCACGAGGTCGCCGGATACGGCAAGGTGCATTGTTACAGAACGTGGGGACACGGCGCGATGACGCTCGACCTCGGCTTGCAGATGTCCTGCAACCCGGTGCTGATGATGACGGCGGAGAGGCTCGGCGAGGATACGTTTTATAACTACTATGAGGCTTTCGGCTATACCGGTCTTACCGGAATAGATTTGCCCGGCGAGGCTTCCGGCATTTACCACAGCTGGCGAGACTTCAACAACGTGCAGTTGGCCGTTTATTCCTTCGGTCAGACGTTCAAAACGACGGCGATTCAGCAGCTCACAGCCGTTTCCTCTCTTGCAAACAAAGGCAACCTGCTGACGCCTCACCTCGTAAAGCGCATAGAGGACGACAACGGCAACGTGATAGTCGATTTTGAGACGAACGTTAAGCGCCAGGTCATCTCCGAGCAGATAGCGGGCGAGGTCATAAATGTGCTCGAACAGGGCGTCGCGGAAAAACGCGGCTCCTCCAACGCCGGAGTAAAGGGCTACAAGGTCGCGGCGAAAACGGGTACGAGTGAAAAGAGAGACAAACAGGATAAGGAAGGCGGATATTCTCTCCGCATAGCCTCCTGCGTGTCGATCGCCCCGGCTGACGATCCGGCGGTTTCGATGATAGTGATAGTCGACGAGCCGACGCTCTCCCGCGAGGAGGGCTCTATGATAGCCGCGCCGTATAACAGCAAGATAATGAGCGAGGTGCTTCCGTATCTCGGCTATCTGCCGGACTACACGGGTGAAAACGACAAATATAAGAGCGTTTCTCTCGGAAACTACGTTGGTATGAGTATAGAGGACGCGAAGACGGCGATCAAAAAAGCCGGTCTTTCCGTCGAGGTAATAGGCGAGGGCTATTCAGTCAACGCGCAGATGCCGTCCGCCGGCACCGAGATTTCGGTCAGCTCCGGCAAGGTATTGCTTTACGCGTCGGGCGACGGAAGCGAAAAGACCGTGACAGTACCCGACCTCATAGGCAAAAGCGTGGACGAATGCAAAGAGCTTCTTTCGCAGAGAGGATTGAACGTAAACCTGAGCGGTACTCCCGCGCCGTCCTCCTGCTTCGCCGTAAAACAGTATCCCGAGGCGAACGCGACGGTCAGGGCAGGCGCCGTTATAAACGTGGAATTCAGGATTTCCGAATCAGACGATCATACGCATTTACAGGATTAGTATTGAGATTAGACGATATTCTTTGCGGCGTCGGGGTGATTAGGCGCACCGCCCCGCCTGACGCCGACGTAAAGGATGTTGTAAACGATTCGCGCAAAGTCACCCCCGGCGCGCTGTTCTGCGCCTGTCCGGGCGAGCGTGAAAACGGCGCGGAGTATATAAAACAAGCCGTGTCGAACGGGTGCGCCGCGGTGGTATGCGAAAAAACGCCGGCGATACCGTGCGGATATATAACCGTGGATAACGCGCGCCGCGCTTATTCAAAGCTGTGCGCCGCGATAAACGGCTCGCCGCAGAATAAACTGAAGCTTGCGGCGGTCACGGGGACGAACGGCAAAACGACGACGACTTCGATGATCTTTCATATTTTGTCGCGTATACACGGCGACAAAAGCGCAGCTCTGATCGGCGGCGTGAAAAACGTTGTCGGCGGTATAAGCACAAAAGCGATTCAGACGACGCCGGACCCGCGCGAGCTTTATAAAATGCTTGCGGACGCGGTAAACTCGGGCGCCGGATACGGCGTTATCGAGGCGTCGTCGCACGCGCTGGATTATGAAAAACTGGCGCCCTGCACCTTTGAGGTCGGGGTAATGACGAATCTGACCGAGGATCACCTCGACTACCACGGCTGTATGGAAAACTATTTCAGGACGAAATGCAGGCTCGTCGGTATGTGCCGCAGATTCGTATCGAACAACGACGACGTGTTTACAAAGCGCGTGAACTGTCCGCACTTTTCGTTATACGACGGCGATTATACGGCGAAAATAATCTCGCTTGACAAAAACGGCTCGGTGTTCGAGTACCGCGGCGAAAAAAACGCGGTGTGCAGGATCCCGGTCACGGGCAGATTCAACGTGTATAACGCGCTCGCCGCTTTGTGCGCCGTTGAGCTTATGGGCGAGGACGCAGGGGACGCTGCGGAGGCGTTATCGGATTTTGAGGGCGCCCCGGGCAGATTCGAGCGGTATAAGCTGAAAAACGGCGCCGAGGCTGTTATCGACTACGCGCACACGCCGGACGCGCTTGAAAACGCGCTTTCCGCGGCGAGGTCGATATGCGGAGGCAGGCTTATATGCGTTTTCGGCTGCGGCGGCGACAGAGACCGCGGCAAAAGGCGGATGATGGGCGCTGTATCGTCCGCAAACGCCGATCTTACGGTGATAACTTCCGACAACAGCAGAAGCGAGAGAGCGGAAGATATAATAAAAGAAATACTTCACGGCGTCGACAAAAGCTCGAAATACACGGTGATACAAAGCCGTCGCGACGCAATACTTTACGCGCTCGGCGCGGCGGGCGAAAACGACGTTGTGCTTTTAGCCGGAAAAGGGCATGAAGACACGGAAACCGACAGATACGGCACGCGTCCGTTTTCTGAGGCGGAAATAATAAAGGAATTCAATGACGGAGGATCGGCATATGGCAATAATGACGTTAAAGGAAGCGGCGGAGCTTTGTAAGGGCAGAATCGTCGGCGATCCGTCAGTTGAGATAAAGACGTTCGTCACCGATTCGAGAAAAGCGACTCCCGGCTGTATGTTCGTCGCCTTGAAGGGCGAAAACACGGACGGAAACAAATATCTTGAGGCGGCGATAGACGCCGGTGCTTCATGTGTTTTGTCGGAAAGAGAGCCCGCTTACGGCAATGCCGCAGTTGTTGAAGACGCGCTCCTCGCGCTTCAGCTAATGGCTGAAAAATTCATGCTGTCACGTAAGCCGAAGGTTTTTGCCGTTACGGGCTCTGTCGGTAAAACGACGACAAAAGAGTTTATTTACTCCGTGATAAAAGAGGGCTTCAGGGCGCAGAAGACGATAGGCAATTACAACAGCACGATAGGTCTTCCGCTTACCGTGCTCGGCGTCAGGGACGACTGCGAGGCGCTCGTGCTTGAAATGGGTATGAGCGGCTTTCACGAAATCGAGGTAATGTCGAAAATTGCAAAGCCGGACGTCGCCGTGATAACCAACATCGGCACCTCTCATATGGAGCTGCTCGGCAGTCAGGAAAACATCCTTAAAGCAAAGCTCGAGATAGTCACGGGTATGAAGGAGGGCGGCACCGTTATACTCAACGGCGACGACAGACTTCTTTTCAGATGCCGCGAAGAGCTTTCGGAAAAATACAACGTTATATACTACGCCTATATGAACGACGCGGCGGATTATAAAATATCGTCGCCGGAATTTCACAAGGGCGAGCTTAAATTCGACCTCAAACGCCCGGACGGCGTTACGGTGCACGGAATAACCGCGCCGACCATCGGTATGCACAACGTATACAACGCCGCGGCGGCTTATATCTGCGGAAGAGTCGCCGGTATGAGCGACGAGCAGATAAAGGCGGGCATAGCCTCGTTTGAAAACACGGGGATGAGGCAGAAGATATACAAAAAAGGCGATTACACGATAATATGCGACTGCTACAACGCCGCGCCGGAATCCATAAAAGCCTCGCTTTCCGCGATGATGACGCTTGTGCGCGACGGCGGCGGCAGAACACACGCGCTGCTCGGGCAGATGCTCGAGTTAGGCGATATGTCGGCGCAGATGCACCGCGGCGTGGGTATGGCGGCTTTCGACCTCGGTCTTAACTTTTTGTACACGTACGGCGAGGCGGCGAAGGAATACGCCGCGGGCGCTCTGATAGAGGGTATGAGCGAGGACAATATGGTCTGCTTTGACGACGGCGAGCCGTTTGAAAACGTCGCAAAAGCCATACTCGACAAGTGTATGCCCGACGATATAATACTTTTCAAGGCGTCGCGCGCCGTAGGGCTCGAGCGCGCCGTTGAAGCGTTTGAAAAGCTGATAGAGGAGAGAAACGGATAATGGAGCGCACAGTCGTTTTAACAGCGTCGTTCATACTGACCTTCGCGGCGTGCGCCGTGATAACGAGAATACTTATACCCAAGCTCAAAAGCCTCAAAATGGGGCAGAAAATACTCGATATAGGACCGCGCTGGCACAAGGGCAAGGAGGGTACGCCCACGATGGGCGGCATAGCGATGATAATATCGCTTTGCATATCCGTGATAATCGCGCTTGTCGCCGGTCTTATAAACCCCGCTTTCAGATCCGTCACCTCGCGCGCCGCGCTCGTTTTCGGCTACGCGATGCTGAACGGTCTGACCGGCGTTATAGACGACCGCGTAAAGCTGCTTAAAAAGCAGAACGAGGGACTTAAAGCGTGGCAGAAATACGCGCTTCAATTCGTCTGCGCCGCGCTTTTCATAATCGGTATGAGGCTTACCGGCAATATGACGACGGAGCTTCATATCCCTTTCACGTCGTTATCCTTCGATCTCGGTTTCTTTTACTATATTATAGCGATACTTCTTCTGACCGGTGTTGTAAACGCCGTTAACCTTACCGACGGTATCGACGGGCTCGCCTCGTCGAACTGTCTGCTCGTCGGCGTGTTTTTCGCCGTCATGTCGTTTTCGGCAAAGCTCGGCGGATGCGATACCGCGCTTCTGGGCGGCTCGCTCGCAGGTATGTGCGGCGGCTTTCTCGTATATAATTTTTACCCGGCCAAGATCTTCATGGGCGACACCGGTTCGCTGTTCCTCGGCGGTCTCGTCGTCGGCGGTGCCTTTATGCTCGATTCGCCTTTGACGGTCATACTGTTCGGGCTTGTATTCATTATCGAAACGGCGTCCGTCATACTTCAGGTCGCCTCGTTCAAGCTCACTAAAAAACGTATTTTCAAAATGGCGCCGATCCATCATCACTTTGAGATGTGCGGATGGTCCGAGATAAAGATAGTCACGGTGTTTTCCGTGATAACGGCGGTCATGTGTGCAGTATCCTACTTCGCTTTAAGAGGAATTATGTAAAATGACAAACGACAGAGGAGTGCCGACGGTCGGCGCGGCTGAAACGTCAGCCCCGGCGGTCAAAAGGCAGGTACGCGAAAAGAATATATTCAGAGTCAGAGGCATGCCGGACATTCCCCTGCTTGTCATCGTTCTCATACTCGTCGGCTTCGGTCTTGCGATGGTGTATTCCGCAAGCTATCCGTGGGCTGAAAACGATTACGGCAACAGCTATTACTACGTGCAGAGACAGCTTATATTCACCGCGATAGGTCTTTTGGCGATGTTCGCCGCCTCGTCGGTCGACTATAAGATATATATGAAATGGGCGGCACCGGTATTTTTCGTGATATCGTTTTTGCTTCTTGCCGCCGTTCCCGTTATCGGCACGACCGTAAACGGCGCGAAGCGCTGGATAGACCTCGGATTTTTCCGCTTCCAGCCTACCGATATAATGAAGCTGGCGCTCGTTATGATGCTTGCGTGGTATATCTCGCGCTACGTCGACGCGTACCGCGATTTTGACGACAGAACGATAGCGATAAAAAACAAAAGCGTTTTCAAACGCAAATTCGGCGAATGGTTCCCGGTATTTTTGCGCGAGGTCGCCGTTCCGTTCCTTATAGTAGGTCTTGTTTGCAGCGTTACCCTGCTTGAAAGACACCTGTCCGGCACGATAATCCTTTTCCTTATCGGCTGGCTCGTTATGCTGTGGGGGCGCGTTTCTTTGCCGTGGCTGCTCGGCGTTCTCGGCGCGGGCGGCGCCGGCGCGGCGTTTATAGCGTTGTTCACCGATTACACGAGCGACAGAGTCGCAACGTGGCTCAATCCTTATTCCGATCCGCTCGGCAGCGGCTGGCAGGTCATACAGGGCTTCAACGCGATAGGCTCCGGCGGACTTTTCGGCGTCGGCTTTACAAATTCAACGCTTAAACACTTATATCTGCCCGAGCCGCAGAACGACTTTATTTTCGCGATAGTCTGCGAGGAATTCGGATTTATCGGCGCGATAGCGCTTATAATAATCTTCGGTCTTTTCGTCTGGCGCGGACTTCTGATAGCCGTAAAAGCGCCCGACTGCTTTTCAAGACTTCTCGCCGCCGGTATAACCTGCAAGATAGGCGTTCAGGTAATGCTCAACATATTCGTCGTTACCGGGCTTTTCCCGCCTACCGGCATCGCGATGCCGTTTATCAGCTACGGCGGCACGGCTCTTATTATACTTCTTGTCGAATGCGGTATACTGCTTTGCATATCGAGATTTTCGGCAGAGAAAAAGATGTAGGTACAAAAAATGAAGGTAATGATGACGGGCGGCGGCACCGGCGGTCACATAAATCCCGCCATAGCCATAGCCGATATGATAAAGGACAATCAGCCCGACGCGGATATAACCTTCGTCGGCACGAGCAAGGGCATGGAAAACCGCCTCGTTCCGCGCGCCGGATATCCGCTTGAGCATATAGAGATACAGGGGCTGAAAAGAAGCCTTTCGCTTTCGAATTTAAAAACCGCGTTTTTAACGCTTACGAGCGTAAGCCGCGCGAAAAAACTGCTTAAAAAATATCAACCCGATCTCGTCGTCGGCACGGGCGGCTACGTCTGCTACCCGTTATGCCGTGCCGCCTCGGCGTTAAAAATTCCGACCGCGGTGCATGAATCAAACGCCGTACCGGGGCTCGCGGTTAGAATGCTTTCTCCTTACGTCGACGTGATTTTCACGAATTTCGACGCCGCGGCGGAGCATATAAAACCGAAATACAGAAACAAGATAATAAAGGTAGGCAATCCCGGTAAACGCCCCGATAAACAGTACACGAAGGAGCAGGCGAGAGAAACGCTCGGGCTCGGCGGATACCGTTACAGCGTTTTGGTCTACGGCGGCTCGCTCGGCGCGGAAACGATAAACCGCGCGACCGCAGGATACTGCAAAAAGTATCTCAAAGACAGAAAAGATATACGCCTGACCCACGCCGCCGGCGTCGCGAATTACGACGAGGTAAAGGAAATGTACGGCGATGCGGCGGACACGGAAAATCTGGAGCTGCTCGACTACATCTACGATATGCCGCTCCGTCAGGCGGCAGCCGACGTAATAATCTGCCGCTCCGGCGCCATGACGACGTCTGAAATAGCGGAGGCGGGACGCGCCGCGGTATTCGTACCGTCGCCGAACGTCACGGACGACCAGCAGTATAAAAACGCCGCAGTACTTGCCGCCGCGGACGCCGCCGTGCTTATAAAGGACGCCGATTTCAACGCGGACTCGATGAAGGACGCGATAGAAAAGCTCCTGTCCGACAAACAGTACAGGGAAAAGCTCTGCGAAAACGTAAAGAAATTCGCCGTAAAGGACGCAAACGAGCGCATTTACAAAGAACTTATGCGCATAGCGGGTAATAAAAATGAACGGCGGTAAGGGTTCCGATTTTGAATTCAGCGACGGCAGGATAATCAGGCTTAAAAACGAGGACGAGAAGGACGAGCTTACAGTATCGTCCGATACCGAATCGCGCCGCGTGCTTGAAAGCTACCGGGAAACGAGAGCGAGAAAAACGGCGATAAAGCGCACCGCGGCGGTCTGTATAGTTTTAGCCGTGTTCCTTATCCTTTCAGCCGTGGCGGTGTTCATATTTTTCAGAATAAACGACGTTGTGATATCCGGCTCGGAAAGATACGGCGAAGAAGAGCTTTATTCCGCGCTCGGCTTGTCAAAGGGCTCGAATCTCATACTGACAAGCTCGAAAACGCTTGAGAACAGACTGCGAAAGGCATTCCCCGCGCTCGATAAAATAACCGTAAAAAAACAGCTGCCGGACAAGCTCGTCATAACCGTCACAGACGGCGTCGGCGAGTATTTCCTTAAAACCGGCGGAGACGTGTATATACTCGATAAGTCGCTTCGGATACTTGAAATATCGGAAAAAATACCGGACGATCTGCCCGAGCTTATAAGCTGCGACATACAAAGCGCGGTGCTCGGCGAAATGCTGACTTTCAGGACTGAAACGCACTACAATTATCTTACAAGGCTTTTGTCGGATATAAGGGACCATAAAGCGGCGCCGCATATAAACCGCATAGATATGAGCGAAAAATTCGGCGTAAAGCTGAAATACGACGACCGTTTCATAATATCGATAGGCGACGCGGAAAACGCGTCCGTAAAGCTCACTCTGGCTGAGGAGATAATCGCGACGCTCGCCGAAAACGACAAGGGTATAATCGACGCGACGGACATTGAAAAGTGTACTTTCCGCAAAATGAAAGAAATAGACTGAATTATTTTTAAAAAAACTGAAAATAATAAGAAAATTTGCAAAAAAGCTATTGCAAAATAATAAAAAACATACTATTATATATATGTTAGATGATATATTTTTGAAATCGACATATATTACCGTATTCAGGAGGAAATGAAATGCCATACGAAATGGAACCCACACTTGACGACCTTGTAAAGATCAAAGTTATAGGCGTAGGCGGCGCGGGCAATAACGCCGTCAACAGAATGATAGCGTCAAACATCGTAGGAGTAGAGTTTATCGCCGTTAATACCGATAAGGTCGTACTGCTCAATTCATCCGCACAGACCAAAATACCGATAGGCGAAAAGCTTACAAAGGGTCACGGCGCGGGCGCCAACCCCGAGATCGGCGCGAGAGCCGCCGAGGAGAATATCGAGGAGCTTACCGCGGCGATCGACGGCGCGGATATGATCTTCGTCACCGCCGGTATGGGCGGCGGCACCGGTACCGGCGCGGCTCCGATAATCGCGAAAATAGCAAAGGATATGGGCATCCTTACCGTAGGTATCGTGTCCAAGCCGTTCTCGTTCGAGGGCAGGAGAAGAATGGATCAGGCTGAGGCGGGTATAGAAAAGCTTGCCGCCGCCGTCGACTCCCTTATCATCATCCCCAACGAAAGATTGAAACAGGTGTCCGACACGCGCATAACGCTTGCCAACGCTTTTGAAATAGCCGACGACGTACTGCGCCGCGGCGTATCCAGTATCGTTGAGCTTGTAAACGGTACGGGCATAATCAACCTCGACTTCGCCGACATCAGCGCCATAATGAAGGACGCCGGCTTCGCTCATATGGGCGTAGGCGCCGCAAAGGGTAAGGACAAGGCGGAAATGGCGGCGAGAGCGGCTATATCCAGCCCGCTGCTTGAAACCTCGATCACCGGCGCGCGCGGCATAATCATAAACGTCACCGCGTCGCCCGATATAGGTCTTGACGACGTTGTAACGGCGTCGACGCTTATATCAAACGAAACTCACGCCGACGCGAACGTTATATGGGGCGCGAATTTCGACAACGAGCTTGAGGACGAGATGAAGATAATCGTCATCGCCACCGGCTTCGAGGGCTCCATCAAGGGCTCCGCAAAGCCTCCCGTAACTCCGGTCAAAAAGCCCGAGCAGCCCGTGATAACGCCCGTTATCCAGCCTGCCAAGGTACAGCCCGCTGCCGTAACTCCCGAACCCGTTAAGGAAACGAAGCCTGCCGAAAAGGAAGACGATAACGGTTTATCGGAAGATGAATTTGCCCAGATAATGAAAATACTTGCCGACAGGCAGGGCAACGTTTGATAATCTGAAACTGAAAAGACCTTGAATACCCCGCTCGGATAATGAGCGGGGTATTTGACAGGGAGGGTATATGATCAAAAGATTCTGCAGATATTACAAGCCGAATTTAAAGCAGTTCATATTCGATATGTGCTGTTCTCTCGTCGTCGCCGTGTGCGATCTGTTTCTGCCGGTCGTCTCGCGGAGCATAATCGACGAATACATACCGGATAAAAACGTAAAAATGGTTTTTATATGGCTAGGCGTGCTCGTCGCCGTTTATACGGTAAAAATGATAGGCGCGTACTGCGTTCAGTATTACGGTCACGTCGTCGGCGTAAAAATGCAGTATCAGATGAGGAACGAGGTCTTCGCGCATCTGCAAAAGCTGCCGTTTTCGTATTTTGACGATCACAAGACCGGCACTATCATGTCGCGTATCATAAACGACCTTATGGACGTGTCGGAGCTGGCGCACCACGGGCCGGAAAACCTGTTTTTAGCGGCGATACTTCTCGTCGGCTCGTTTATACTTATGGCGAACGTCAATATCTGGCTCACGCTCATTATCTTTCTCTCAATGCCTTTTCTTATATGGTTTGCGATGTATAAGCGGCTTAAGCTCGCAAAAAGCTTTGCCGTCATGCGCGAACAGGTCGGAGAAGTGAACGCCGCGCTTGAAAACAGTATTTCAGGCATAAGGGTATCGAAGGCCTTCGACAACGCGGAATATGAGCTTAGACATTTCAGGGAAAACAACGACAGATTCGTCGAATCGAGAAAAGCCGCGTATAAAGCCATGGCGGAATTCTCGTCGGGAAGCGACTATATCATAGACCTTCTGGGCGTCATAGCGCTCGTATCGAGCGGCTTCTGTGCGATAAAGGGGTATATAACGCCCGGCGACTTCGCGCTTTTCATGATGTTTGCAAACGTGTTTATCTCGCCCATAAAGCGGCTTATCGGCTTTATCGAACAGCTCCAGTCCGGTATGACCGGCTTCGAGCGCTTTACGCAGATACTCGATACGAAGCCCGAGGAGGACGCCGCCGGCGCAAAGGAGATAACGAACGTTAAAGGCGACGTTGAGTTTGATAACGTAAGCTTCGATTACGGAAACGGTAAGGCGGTCCTTGAAAATATAAGCATAAAAATACCCGCCGGAAAAACCGTTGCTTTCGTCGGACCGTCCGGCGGCGGCAAAACGACCGTCTGCAACCTCATACCCCGCTTTTACGAGATAAAGGAGGGAAGCATAAAGCTGGACGGCGTGGATATAAGAGAGCTGAAACGCTCGTCGCTTCGCGGCAGTATCGGTATGGTCTCGCAAGACGTGTTTTTATTCACCGGTACGGTGTATGAGAATATCCTGTACGGCAGACCCGACGCGACGAGGGAAGAGGTCATTGAGGCGGCGAAGCGGGCGAATATAGACGAATTCATAAACACCCTGCCGGACGGATACGAAACGTTCGTCGGCGAGCGCGGCGTAAAGCTGTCGGGCGGCCAAAAGCAGAGGATATCGATAGCCCGCGTATTTCTTAAAGATCCGCCCCTGCTCATACTTGACGAGGCGACCTCCGCGCTCGATAACGCGACCGAGATACAGATACAAAAAGCCCTGTCTGAGCTTTCAAAGGGCAGAACGACGCTTATCGTCGCTCACCGCCTGACGACGATCAGAAACGCCGACGAGATAATAGTAATGGACGATACCGGCATAAAAGAGCGCGGCACGCATAAGGAGCTGCTCGCCCTGAACGGAATATACGCCGACCTCTACAATTCGCAATTCCGCGAATAAACGCTTTATTTGTTCATAATTTTGTGGTAGAATATACCTGTTCTTGCGCGGGTATGGCGGAATTGGCAGACGCGTTGGATTTAGGTTCCAATGGGAACACCCGTACAGGTTCAAGTCCTGCTACCCGCACTGCACTGAAAAAAGCACGCGAGAGCGTGCTTTTTTCAACTAAATCCGTCCTGGCGGACGGGTGAAATCCACCTTCGGTGGATGAAATCGCTTCGCGATGAAATCCGCACTGAAGTGCGGGATAAAGAGGACGGATTTAATTTCATCTGTCGCCATAGCGGCAGATTTCATCCAACGCAACAGCGTTGGATTTCATCGCGGCACCGCCGCGATTTCATTTTTTTGTTATTTCAAGCTTTTATGTTTATCGCTGAATATCAAACTCAACAAATTCAAGATTTATATGCGTTTTTCGCTTTTGCGATTTCAAGCGTTAAGCACAAACAGTACAAATCCGAACCCAAAGCCGACGGGCGTTGGGTTCGGATTTGTCGTTTATTTCGACTATCCGATTTTTGCCGTAAAATATGCATCTCCGAAAGTCGTCTGACTTTCGGGGTGCATATCAAACGCGGATATAATAATTTTATTTTAAAGACTTTTATAATATTATGTGATACGGGCTTGAAAAAGGGAAAAAAGTGTGATATAATAAGCGCGGCGGTTATTTTGGATTTACGTTTCCGACGCTGTGAAAAGAACGCCGAAAGATTTTTTGAACGGGAGATTGTTATGAAAAAGATTACAGCCGCGATTTTGATGCTTTTAACGGTTTTATGCGTATGCTCCTGCGCCGCGGTGCCGCCCTCAACCACGACCGCGTTAACAGAGACGGACGCCGATACGGAAACGGCGGAGGTGACGGCGGAGGAAACAACGGACGAGGGTTACGTTGCAGATTTGCCGTCGGAAAGATTCGAGGGCGAATACAATATTTTGATAGAAGGCACGTTCTGGAGCCCCGCCGAATCGCTTTATTACGAGGAGGCGTCGGACGACGCCGTGCTTGACGCCGTATGGCAGAGGCAGACTAAGATAAAGGAGCAGTTCGGCACACAAATAATGCTGACGCCGGAAAACGACACGACGTCCGTGTTAAGACGCAGCGTTAAATCGGGCGACGCTGCGTATGACGCGATCATAACGCGTATGCCGCTTATCGCCACAAGCGCGAGCAACGGCGACTTAATGGATTTAAACGATGCGGAAGGGCTTGATTTGTCAAAGAAATACTGGGACCAGAGCGCAAACGCGGCGTTTTCCATAGGCGGCAAGGTATTCTGCACGGGCGGCGATATAATCAACACGGACGACGAGGTCACGTGGATAATGATGTTCAACAAAAAGCTCGCCAAAAGCTACGACCTTGAGGACCTTTACACCGTGGTCAAAGAGGGGCGCTGGACTTTTGATTATTTTTACAAGCTATTAAAGGAAACGGGCGCGTCGAAGGAAAACGGCGACGGCAAATGGGATTATATGGATTCTTACGCGCTGTCAACTCACAGAGATATGGCGTACGGCTTCTTTTACGCGGCGGGACTTACGTTTATTGTTAAAGACGCGGACGATCTTCCGGTTTTAAACAGCACGGAAAACGAAAAGATACAGCAGGTGCTTGACTTTTCGCTGAAGGTAATGAGAGAAGACAATCTGACGCTTGACGCGCATAAATGGGTAAACGCGCATCCGCACGCGACAGACCTTACGTACGAGGCGTTTACGGAGGACAGGGCTCTTTTCTACGGCGAAGTTCTGTACTACGTTCCGCAGCTGAGAACGATGGACACCGATTTCGGTATTTTACCTATGCCGAAGTATGACGAAAAGCAGAAGGATTATATTTGTTTCGTAAACCCCGCCGCTTCTCTTGTCGGCATACCGATATATCAGAAAGTAAAAGAGAACGCGAAAAAGAGCGGCACGATACTTGAAGCGCTGGCTTATTACGGATATAAATATCTGACGCCCGCTTACATAGAAAAGCAGGTCAAGGGCAAATCGACGCGCGACGAGGAATCCATTGAAATGATAGATATGATAATGCAGAACCGCTCGTACGACCTTGAGCTTATACACGACTGGGGCACGCTCGCCTCGTCATACAGCGACCTTGTTTTCAACAACAAAAACAACTACGCGTCCGTATTCAAAAAATGCCAAACGTCCGCTGAAAAGAGGATAAACAACTATCTTAAAACAATAGAAAAGAATCTCACGTAAGAAAAAATCATGTCCGACAATACCGG
>CACZVC010000036.1 GCA_902784545.1 uncultured Ruminococcus sp.
CCGGACAGCGACGCGTCGGAGGATTCCTTATAATCGGGATCCTGCTTCATCCTCGCCTTTATCGTGTACGTGGAAACCGCGCTGTCGTTTTCGGCGGTGACTTTTATCCTTATCGTGTTTGAGCCGACGGAAAGCCGCGCGCCGGTAACGTCAACGCTTGCTTCGCCGTCGTTCGCCGCCGCTCTTACCTTTAGCGCGGTAAGCGTGTAATCCACTTCCCCGTCTATCTCGTATTCTTTGACGTCGGGTGAGAACGCGGGTTTGAGCGTGTATCCGTCGACAGACAGCGATTTAAGCGTGCTGTCGGTCGAAAGCGGTCTCGCCACGGTGCAGGTATACGACGCGGTCAGATTGTTCAGCTCGTCGTTTCCGTCGGACGTTTCCCTGATGAGCGCTTCAAATCTCAGCTTGTCTCCCGCCGAGGCTTTCGACGATACCGTGAAATTGAGGCTTATAATGGTTTTCTGCGACTTTATCGGCGATTTGAAGCCGTTGTTCTCTTCCGCCCAGATCTGCAGCTTTCCGCTGTTTTCAGTTACCTCGACGCGCCAGTCGGCGAGCGCCCCGGTCGCGGATTTATACGTCAGCTTCGACGAATCATATGATATTTCCGCTAAAATACCGCATATACCGCTGCCGTCCGCCTTGAACTGTACGGTAAGCGTGTTTGACGGACGGACGGACTCCGCGCCCGTCAGCGAAAACGACGCCCTGAAATCAGCGCTGCCCGGTATCGCGAGCAGTACGGCGAAAAGGCATATTAAAATTATCGACAGTGTTTTTTTCATTTTACCCGTTCGCCTCCTTTAATATCTGTTCTGCTCGGGTGAGACGCCGTTCTGTATGCAGTATTTGAGCCGCAGATAGTCGGTTATCGTCACCTTTCCGTCGCCGTTGACGTCGGACGCGTATTCCTTTTCCGTTGTCGTCTGAGTGCCGTTCAAAATTCTCTCTTTTATTTGCAGGTAGTCTGTTATCGTTATCTTACCGTCGCCGTTTACGTCGCCGGTGATTATTACCGTGTATTTATCGTACACCTCGCCGTCGATCTCGAGCCTTACCTCGCAGCCGGTGCCGACAAAGTCGGAGCCCGACAGCTTCGCGCCGTTTTTATAGACCGCCAGATTTTCGGGATCCTTGAAATTTTTAAGGAATTCGTCCGCCGTCGTCTTTGGCCCGACGAGGCTCGCCGCGCCGTTCGCGGTGTTCAGGAAATACACGTCGGAGCGTATTTTCTGCGGCGCCGGAAGCAGGAAGGAAATGCTTGAAATAGCCGAGGCCTCCGTTGTTTCCGTCTCCTTGTATCGCTGGCAGAGTATGTAGGTCGTATCTGGCTTCAGCTTTCTGAAAACGTTTGATTCGCCGAAATCTCCGCTTGCCGACAGACGGTATTCACAGCCGTCGACAGGTACAAGCGTAACAGACGAGGTATTGTACGACTTGACCTCCGGGCGAGGCGGTATGGCGGCTTTCGCTTTTCCGACAGTGACCGCGCCGCTCGTCAGCTCGCCCTCTACGCCCGAGACGGCTTTTACCCTTACGGTTATTTCCGCGCCGATATCTTCTGCCGCGGGCTTGTATTTATCCGACGACGTGCCGGGTATCAAAACGCCGTTTTTATACCATTTGTATTCGAGCGTTACCCCCTCGGGCGAAACGCCGGACGCGTCGGCTTTAAGCTCCGAGTTATATCTCGGATCGCCGGTTATCAAAACGCTGCCCGTCAGCCTTGCGGGTACTATGTATATATCAAATACGGCGGTCAGGTTTTCATAGCTTACCGTGACGGTCACAACGCCCTCACCCGACATATCCGCCAGAGCGACGTAATCCGCGTTTACGATTTCCGTCAAGCCGTTTTCATTGATATGATATAATTCAAGCCCGGTTGTATCGAGCGGCTCGTATCTCTGATATTCGGTTTTATCCGGCGGTTTTCTGACAGAGATCTTTTCCGTAAACGTTTTATCCGTCAGCTCGATTATATGTAAGCTCTTCAGAAGATATCTGCACGCGGCGTTCTCCGTTATCGTCGCAAGACCGCCGTTCGTTATGAAATATCTGTCGGAGCTTGTTTTCTCTCTGAAAAAGATATGCTCGCCGAGAGGAAGCTGCACGCCGTCCGCGGAAAGATAAAGCTCAAACGTTTTTATTCTCTGCCCCGCGGCAGGCTCCGCTTTTGACAGGTAAACGGGATCCTTGTCCGGAACGACTCTCAGCTCGCCTTTAACCGGCGAATAAACCGCGTAAAGCCCGTATGAGGCGCGGTATGAAAATTCATAAGGTATACCGTTTTCCTCACAGTAAATATGCGCGGGAGAGCCTTTTGCGACCGCGGGCCGGCACGACGACAGATACGTAACGGTCGTGTTTTCGGGGATATATACCGTCATCGCGGTATCGTTTTCAAAAGCGTCGTATCCGATCTTTTTTACGCTCTCGGGCAAAAACAGATCGAAAAGCTTCGTACAGTTTCCGAACGCGTATTCTCCGACGCTCACGATGCGCGACGGGAAAACGACCTCCGATATGAGAGAGCAGTTATACAGAGCAAACGGCAGTATCTCGCCGACGCTCTCGGGGACGGTAAAAACGCCCTTCGCCGTTTTCGGCACGAATTTAAGCGCGCCGTTTTCAAGCAGACATCCGTCCTTTACAGAATAAAAGCGGTTGTTCGTGTTCACTTTCACGTCGCTTAAAGAGAACGCCTCACAAAGCGCCTTGCCGTCTATCGCGCGCACGTTTTCAGGCAAAACGAGACCGACGAGCGCCGACGCGCCGCTGAACGCGTATTCTCCGATATTTTCCGCCTGCGGTATCACGGTATACGTGTGTACGTTCATATCGGCGGGAAAGAAAACGAGAGTTTTACTGTCGGAGGTATAAAGCACGCCGTCGACGGAAAGATAATTTTCTCCGTCCGCTGTGATCCTTTTCAGCGCGGTGCAGTATCTGAACGACGCGCCCGAAACGTTTTTCAAGCCCGCGGGCAGAACGATCTCCTCGATCCCGAAGCAGTACGAAAACGCGCCGGGCATTATATTCTCCGCATATCCGACCTCAAACACGCCCTTTACGCCGCCCGCGGCTTTTATGAGCGTGGTTTTATCCTTATCGTATAAAGCCGCGCCGGAGGACGAGTAAGCGGGGTTGTCCTCCGCGACGTCGAACGCGGTAAGCGACGAGCAGCCGTCAAACGCGCGGCTCTCTATCACGCAGACCGTCGACGGGATGAAAACGGATTTTATATTTCCGTATGAAAACGCGCCGTCCGCGATGCCGTAAACGGTATAACCGTCAACCGTATCGGGTATCACGCAGTTTCTGTCAAAGCCGTTATAACCCGTTATAAAAGCCTTGTTTTCTCTTATTTCATATTCAAAATCGCCTTTATCCCTGCCGTTTACCGTAACTGCGCACTCAGCCGATACGCCGTAGAACGACGAGTAAACGGTTATAACGGCAGCGCCGCCGCCGACGCCGCGCACGGTCCCGTCAGCCGACACCTCCGCGACCGAGCTGTCGCTTGAAACGTACAACAGCTCCGACGGAAAAGCGCCTGACGGCGATATTACGGGCGACAGCGCGTATTCTTCGCCCTCGTTTATGCTTACGGACGGGGATACGCTTATCGTTTTTATTTTTGTGAGCGAATCCGCGGGGACAGCCGACACGACGCGGAAGCCGTAGGAGCCGCCCGTCACAGACGTCAGCTCTATCCTGATCCTGTCGCCGTCCAGAAACAGCGTTTTTCCGGCGAGCCTGCCGCCGGTAAAAGTTCCGTAGCTGTTGCCGTTTTTATCGTATACGGTAATACTGTCGGATTCCGTCAGCATATCCGACGATGAAAAAGTGACGGCTATCCGCTTCGGCGAGCCGGAAACGGTATATGAAAAAGAATGTCTGCCCGTGCCGTACGGGTGATCCGATTCAATAACGCCTTCGCCGTCCGACACCGTGACTCTGACAGCCTTGCAGTCGCCGCCTCTTCTCGACACGACGTATACGAAAGCCTCGCCCTCGTATAACGCCGTTATCACGCCGTTATCGGATCTCAATATATGCGAGCTTGTGAAAACGTCGTATTCGCCGCCGTTGAACAGGCGGTATGACCGGCCGACCGCAAGCGTTATCGCGTCCGGTGTTGAAGGGACTTTGACATAGCTTTTATCATCAGGTACAACGCTGCAAAGCCCGAACGAACCGTCATTGTACGACGCGCCGCCGCAGGACGCGTATTCAAGCGAAGCGCAGCCGAAAAACGCCTTTTCGCCTATACGCTCCGTTTTCTCGCCTGTCGGCGCGGTTACGAGCGACAGACACCCTGCAAACGTCAGATCAAAAACCTCCGTCATACGCGCGGGATATGATACGGCGAGAAGCGATATATCGCCGTAAAAAACGCCTTCGCCAGTTATTTCCGCGTTTTTCAGATCCGCGTATTCAAGCGAGGAGCAATTTGAAAAAGCGTATCCGCCGACAGACGTCCCGCCCGGGACGGTCACGGTTACAAGCGCGCTTTTTTCAAACGCGTGCGCGCCAATAAATGAAAGCTTTGCCGAAAGATCGACGTTTTTTATATCGGAGAGATAAAAAGCGTGATCGCCGATCGACGAAGCGCCTTTCGCGTCGACGTACGATAAAGCGGAGCCGGTAAACGCGCGGTCGCCGACGGCGGTACCGTCAGACACGGTATATTTTCCTTTAATCGCCTGCGGGTATCTTATAAGCGTTTTTCTGTCTTTTGTGAAAAGCGCGCCGCCGACGGCGGTATAGTTTCCCGCGGCTTCAAACTCGTGAAGCGACGCCATACCGTCAAACGCGCCCGGCTCTATCTCCGTCACGGAGGCGGGTATGACTATTTTATAAGTTGAAACGCTGCCGGAAAAAGCGTTCGCGGCGATTTTTGAAACCGGCAGACCGTTGTATTCTCCGGGTATCACTGCCTCCGCCGCGCCGCCGTTATATGAGGTGAGGATATAAGAGCCGTCGTCGTCGGATTTCGCGAAAACAAAGCCGCCGTCAGCTCTGACGCTGAACGATGCCAGAACAAACAAAACCGCGCATAACAGAACAGCCGCCGAAAGCTTCTTCATCCTCTCCCCTCCTTTGCATAATTTTTCAATTATATTATAGCATCTAAATCTGTATTTGTAAAGTAGTAAATAAAAACTTTTTATATTTTTATCGAATAAAAATATATAATGTCGACTTACGCCGCCTTTTATCTCCTCTCGCTTTTAATATAAAAAACTGCCGCTTTCGCGGCAGTCCAGAGTGCAGACAAACTCCCTCAGTCAGCAAAGCTGACAGCTCCCCCGAAGGAGGAGCCTTGATCTGCCTCCCTCTTTGAGGGAGGTGGCGCGCCGTTTTGTCTTCAAGCTGAACTGCCGCTTTCGCGGCAGTCGGTTTTGTAATATTCTTTATTCCGCTTTCTTCTTGCGGGAGAGCATGAGGTTGGTGAGTATGCCGAGGATGAGGGCGCAGGCTACGCTTGTGATCGTGACCTTGCCGAAGCTGACAGCCAGACCGCCTATGCCGGCGATGAGTATGACGGAAACGACGAACAGGTTTCTGTTGTCCTCAAGATCGACCTTCTGTACCATCTTCAAGCCGGATACGGCGATGAATCCGTACAGAGCCATACACACGCCGCCCATTACGCAGCTCGGTATGGAGTTGACGAAAGCGACGAACGGAGATAAGAACGAAATGAGTATCGCGCCTATCGCGGCGAATACTATCGTAATAACGGAGGCGTTGCCGGTTATAGCCACGCAGCCTATGGATTCACCGTACGTGGTGTTCGGGCAGCCGCCGAAGAATGCGCCCGCCATGGAGCCGACGCCGTCGCCCAGAAGCGTTCTGTGAAGACCGGGATCCTCAAGCAGGTCTTTTTCTATAATGGACGATATGTTCTTGTGGTCGGCTATATGCTCCGCAAATACGACGAAAGCGACGGGAACGTAAGCCGCGGCTATCGTTCCGATGTAGGCGCCGCTCAAAGAGCTGAAGCCGCCGAGAGCGGTGAGGAATGTGAATTTGGGAAGCGCTATGAACGTTTCAAGCGTGACCTTGCCGTCGGTTAGAAGTCCGGCGAACGGGGAGAGGTTGATTATCATAAGCGCGCCGTTGCCGGTCGCTTTGCCTATGAGATAGAATATGAGAGCGCATATATAACCGGCGCAGATACCGATTATGAACGGGATAAGTCTGAATATGCTCTTCTTCTTTGCAAAGACCGAGCAGATCATCGTCACCGCCAGCGTTACGAGACCGCAGATTATCGCGACCTTTGAAGAACCGGGAACGGAGGTGAAGGTGTACGTACCGTCTTCATTTGCAGAGGCGGTTATTTCGTTATGTATTTTGTCAGCCGGGATCTTTTCGGAGACGTCGACGTCCTTGTCGACGACTACGAATTTTTCAAAGCTTTCGCCGGATTTGATCAGTATATCGCCGTTTTCATCCGTGGCGTACGCGTTGTTGAGCGCTACCGCCTGATATGCGGACGGATCGAGCGTCTGCGTGTAGTTTACGTTCTGAAGGTCGCCTATCGCGTTGCCCGCGAGGGAAAGACCGATTATCGCAACGGTCGGACCGATAACGACTGCCGGCATGATCTTATTGATCCATTTTACACCGGCGAATTTTACGATTATCGCTATAACGACGTAAACGAGACCGGCGAAGATCGCGCCTATGATAAGGCCGAGATAACCGCATGCCATTGACACGCCGCCGGCAAACGCCGCCGCCATGGAGCCTAAAAACGCGAACGATGAGCCTAAAAAGACGGGACTTCTGAACTTGGTGAACAGCAGATAGACGAGCGTACCGACGCCGGCGCCGAACAGAGCCGCGGTCGGCTGCATACCGTGACCGATGATGACGGGAACGACGAGAGTCGCCGCCATGATCGCGAGCAGCTGCTGTAAAGCGAAGACGATAGTCTGACCGATCTTCGGTCTGTCTTTAACGTTGTAGATGAGTTTCATAAATACCTCCGTTATTTTAAACCGTAAAACGGTTAAATTTACTTATTCCGTTCTCTGCAAAAGCTTGACGCAAAGCTCGCCGTCGTATTCGGGAACGTGTACGGATATGACCTCGGATTTTGATGTCGGCACGTTTTTTCCGACGTAGTCGGCGCGTATCGGCAGCTCCCTGTGACCGCGGTCTATAAGCACCGCTAACTGTATGCTGCGCGGACGGCCGATAGCGAAGATCGCCTCGATCGCCGCCCTCGCCGTCCTTCCGGTGAACATGACGTCGTCGACTATGACGACGCGCTTGTCCGCAACGTCGAAAGGAAGCTTTGACGGCGTTACCGTCGGGTCTCTGTGCTCGGGCAGTATATCGTCGCGGTAAAACTTTATGTCAAGCTCGCCGCACGGCAGCGCAACGCCCTCTATGCTTTTGATATTCTCCGCTATCATCAAAGACAAAGGCATACCGCGGCGCCGTATGCCGACAAGCACCACGCCGTCAGTCCCCTTGTTTTTTTCGATTATTTCGTGTGAGATCCTGACGATCGCGCGGCGCACCGCCGCCTCGTCCATCAGCTCCGCTTTTAATACAAGTTTCATAAAAAAATCCCGCCGATAACGGCAGGATTTTACAAAGCAATATCGTTTTGGTATAATCTTGCCGGTATCTCAGTACCGAATCGGAACCCGTCCGAATGCTTAAAGATCTACTGCTTCGGATTATACCACAAAAATGCGTTTTTGTAAAGGGGTTTTTACGATTTTTTTCGACTTTTTTTCAAAGCTTGAAAGCGTTTTGTCAAGCGCGGTATCCGCTATTTTATTTCTATATCGATCTCAAGCTGATCCATTGTAACGTTCGTCGTGAATATGCGTATACGGAATTTGTCGTCTTCAAATAACGCGGAAAATTCGTCATACGTTCCGTCGTCGCTTTTCTGTACAGTCTCATGGTCTTTATTCATTCCCTTAGCCTCGCACTGTCTTGCAAACCACTGCGCTTCCTCGACCGTGGCGAACTCTTTACCGATAGAACAGAACTTATCGCCTGCGATCATAAAAAAGTAGTCGTCGCTGTTTTCGGGTATCAGGAAAAAAAGCTCCTTCGGAAAATACTCCGGCTTGACTCTGCCGTAATGCATCGGGTCGTATATGTAAATATCTTCTTCATTCACGGTTTCAGTTTCGGTCTCCGTCTCAGTCTCCGTTTCGGGTTTCGTTTCGGTTTCCGTTTCCGCCTCTGTTGTCGCTTCCGCCGTTGTTTCTTCGGCGGTCGTAACGGCTTCAGCCGTCGTTTCAGCCGCCGTGGTTTCGGCAGCCGTGGTCCCGGGAGCCTTGTCAGTCGTCGTTTCGGGTGCGGCGGCGCCGCAGGCGCAGACGGATATCAGAAGCGCCGCGCAAATCATTATTACGATTATTCTTTTCATTTTTTTACCTAATATTATGCTCCGAGAAAAGGATTCTCAGGCTCGGTATGGAAAACGAACGTGGAAATTTCATCGTCTCCCGCGTATTTTGCCGATATTTTGCGTCCGCTTCCGTCCGACACGTCTGTTACCGTAAGCTCGTAGGAATACGCCTCGTAGCCGTCTCCGTACCATTCGGGATCGTCGTGGAGCGCGTCGATCTCAACGTTCATTTTATAATTGATTCTGCTTATAAACTCAACGTCGTAAACGCTGCCTGTCGGGAACGGACCGCCGGCGTTCCATACGCCGAACGATACGCGGTACGCGCCTTTTTCATCCTTGCCGAAATATATGAATTTGCCGTCCTCGTTCGTCCAGTAACCCGAATATGATTTGAAAAATTCCTCCGTACGCTCCTGCGCCGTCTGTTCGGGGTTGGTTTCAGCCGCCGTCGTCGCCTCCTCCGTCGTCTGCGCCGCGGTCTCCGCTTTTGTATCAACCGCTGTTTCCGCTTTTGTTTCCGCCGAGGTCGTCTGCCCGTTATTGCCGTTTATGTTGACGGTTATGCACGAGCAAAGGATCAGGACCGCGGACATTAAAACAATGATCAGGGTCGCTTTTTTCATTTTCATGATTCCTTTCATTTCAAACAGTTTTCTTCGATAAAAACGTGAAGCTCCTCTCTTGCCCGCGGCGTGAATTCGCCGTGGCGCAAGCCCTCAAGATACACAAATTCAACGCCGCCTCCGTTATGCTTTTTAAGCTTTTCCGCGTATTCCCTCATACCGTCCGCGTCAAAGATCTCATCGGCGCCGTCGCAGACTATGTGATACGGTATGACAGGCATATCGTTTATTCTGTGAAGCGGAGACACGCTTTCAAGCGCAGGCTCGACGGGCACGCCGTACCCAGCGACCGCGGATATGACGGTACGCGCGAATTCCGGCGTTTCACGGCACATACGCGGCAAGTCATAACCGGGACACGCCGCCGCGCAGGCTGTAATTTTATGTCTGCTTTCGGCGCAGTATATAAGCGCGCTCTGCCCTCCCATACTGCCGCCGCAAACGACGACGGGAACGTCTTTGACGTCGTATTTTTCAAACAGCGCGTCAACAACGGAATCGGCGATATTTACCGCCGACCTGCTTCCCCAGCTCCACGGACCCGTGAAAAGATAGGCGATAAGTATATCCTTTTCCGCAAATCTCTTTGTATATTCGTTATCGTATACCGAGAAGTCCATAACGCCGCCGAGACACGAGCCGCCGCCCAGCCCCGGAAATTCAAGCACAAGCGCTTCCGGCGCGTTTTTCAAAAGCGCTCCGTTCGTATTGCAGAACAGTCCGGCGTTATCCTTTGTTATATATCCCATTTCAATCGAGCAGGCCTTTTGCCGCGAGGAATTCGGCTGACAACAGACCGCCGCCCGCCGCGCCTCTCAGCGTGTTGTGGGATATGCCGATGAATTTATAGTCGTAAACGGTATCTTCTCTCAGTCTGCCCGCGGTTATGCCCATACCGCCGTATATATCGCGGTCGAGCTTTGTCTGCGGACGGTCGTTTTCCTCAAAGTAGGTTATGAACTTTGCGGGTGCGGACGGGAGTCCGAGTCTCTGCGGCTCGCCCTCGTATCCGGCCCACGCTTTAAGTATCTGCTCTTTTGTCGGTTTGTTTCTGAATTTCACGAACACCGCCGCCAGATGACCGTTCGTCACGGGAACTCTTATGCACTGAGTAGTGATAACGGGGAGAGCCGCGTTTTTTATAACGCCGTCCTCGACCTTGCCCCAGATCTTGAGCGGCTCCTTTTCGCTCTTCTCCTCCTCGCCGCCGATGTACGGGATCACGTTATCGACCATTTCCGGCCACTGCGCAAAAGTCCTGCCCGCGCCGGAGATAGCCTGATACGTCGTGACGACCATTTCGTACGGCTCGTATTCCATAAGCGGAGTTATGAGCGGAACGTAGCTTTGTATCGAGCAGTTGGGCTTTACGACGATGAAACCGCGCTTTGTTCCGAGGCGCTTTTTCTGTGTTTCTATGACCGCCGTATGATCTGGGTTTATCTCGGGTATAAGCATCGGAACGTCGGGCAGCATACGGCACGCCGAGTTGTTAGACACGACTATTATATCCGCCTTCGCGTATTTCTCCTCAAGCTCCCTCACTTCCGCCTTCGGCATATCGACCGCGCAGAAAACAAAGTCGACGAGCGGCTTTATCGCTTCAACGTCGTCCGCGCTTATTACCTTCATATCCTTTATGTAACCGGGCATCGGCACGTCGAGCTTCCAGCGGCCGCCGAGCGCTTCCGTATACGTTTTTCCCGCGCTTCTCGGGCTCGCGGCTATCGTCGTGACAGTAAAAAACGGATGATTTTCAAGCAAGACAGCGAATCTCTGCCCCACCATACCCGTGGCGCCGATTATACCCGCTCTGTATTTTTTCATAAAATTTCACCTTCTTTATTATCATTATACATATTATATGATGACGGCGCTGTTTTGTCAAGTGTATTTATTGCATAAATTTGCATAATACACGGATTTTTTTTATGTCTATTGACGAAAAAATATAAATTTTACAATATATTGTAGAAATCAAAAAAAGTATATGATAAAATAAGAAAAAACGTCAAAAAGGAGAGCTTCGATATGAAAATGAGAGTAATATATTATTCCAAAAAGAAAAAGATCTCGGACTTAGCCGAATACTTATCAAAAAACTCGGATGAATACAAGCCCGACACGATCCCGCCGGATTATTCGCTCGATAAAGAAAAGCTGCTCGTGCTCGGTATGTCGAAGCTTGTAAAGCTGCCGGACGACGTGCGCCGCTTCTGCACGAATTTAAAGCCGGCTACGGTCAAAAACATCGCGCTTTATACCGACAGACCGGAGAGCGAGGCGAAGGAATTCATAAAAATGATGCAAGAAAGCGGAGCCAACATCTTCGATTCCGTTCTGTACGTTAAATCCGAATTCCTTTCCTTCAAAAAAGCCTCCGCCGAGGAGAAAAAAGCCGCCGACGAATGGTTTGAAACACTTTTGCCGCAGCTTAAATAAACAGTTTATACTCGATATAACGACTGTCCGCCGCGCCTTTCGGGGCGCGGCGGATTTTTTTATTGTTAAATATCAGTCGAGGAACACCGCCGGCGAATACAGATAGCCCTGATAGCAGTTGCATCCGTTTTCGTGCAGGAAATTCTTCTGCTCCTCTGTCTCCACGTATTCGGCGAGGACGAGCAGGTCGAGGCTGTCGGACAAAGTTATGATAGACGATATTATATTCTTGTAATTGCTGTTGTCGGCGAGGCCGCGTATAAGCGAGCCGTCAAGCTTTACGATATTGAAGATATTGTCTTTGAGATAATGAAGCGACGTCTGACCCATCGAAAAATCGTCTATGGCGAGCATGAGTCCCATTCCGCGCAGCTCGTTGAGCGCCTGCTTCGTGTCGTCGTTGAATGAAAGAGCCGCCTGCTCCGTGATCTCGATACAGAGGTTTTTACCGGCGAAGCCGTATTTTTCGTTAAGCTGACGCATAAACTGCATAAAGCGCGGAGTTACGACCGTCGTACCGGTTATATTGAACGATATTTTTATACCGTCGCCGAAGCGTGCGAATATCTTTTCACGCTCAGAGAGCACCTTTTTGACGACGCTTTCCTCAAAGTCGGGCAGAAATCCTCCGTCGTCCGCGAGCTTTACGACCACCGGCGGGTAAAGTATGCCGTGTATCGGATGCTCCCAGCGCAGAAGCGCCTCGACGCCCACGCATTCGCCCTCGTAATTGTACTGCGGCTGATAGGCTATTTTAAGATTCTTCGCCATATTGTGGCGCAGATCCGCGCAAAGCCCCTTCGCAAAGTCGGCGTTAGTGGAATTCGATTCTATAAGTTTCTTGTTGTAAAATTCGCTTTCGTTCGCTTTGAAATACGAAATAAAGCTGTCGTATACTTCCTTATCCCTCTGCGACTGCTGTTTGTCGAGCAAACGGACGAACGGGAAATAGATCATAATGCCTATCAGAACGTTTACAAACTGTAATATCGCGCCCGCGGGCGAGCCGGTGGCGCGCAGACCGCCTAAAATTATCGGCGTTGTCCACTCCACCTCGTGCGTTATCATCGGAACGAGCCCGGACGAAAGCGCTATGTACGACGAGGTATAGTTGACAAGCGGAACGAGCAGAAACGGAATGAGCATGACCGGGTTGAATATTATCGGCAAACCGAAGACCATAAGCTCGTTTATATTGAATATCATCGGGAACGCGGCGGTATAGCCGAGACCGCGCCTCGCTCTGTTTTTCGAGAAAATCAGTATCGCTATCAGCAGGCATATCGTCGAGCCGCAGCCGCCCATAAGCACGAAGCAGTCGAACAGTTGTTTTGTGAGTATCTCCGTCGGAGCCGTGCCGGCGGCGACCGCCGCCTGATTCGCGGCGAGACCCGGGGCGAAATACGTCTGCATAACGCTTTCAAGCGTATCGCTTCCGTGTATGCCGAAGAACCAAAGAACGGACGAAAGGAAGACGAAGAACATTCCCTTGAAGAAGCCCGTTTTTATGTGAGAGAACAGGGCGTTGAACAGGTCGACGAGCAGATTTCTGAACGAATCGACGTTGAATACCCTTATGACAAGCTCGTTGAATATCGCAAACAATACCGCCGTAACGAGAATCGGCGCAAAAGACGAGACCATACGGTTGAACTCATGATCGGCGCCGGACGAAAACAGATATTTTCTTCTGCGGTTGAAAAGCTTTGAGAACAACAGATACAAAGACGAGGCGCCGAGACCGGTTATGATCGCCATAAACATCGATTTCGGTCCCATGTTCTCCGTGCCGAAGCCGGGCAGATAAGCGCCGGAAACGATGAAAAACGCCAGAAGAGAAGCCGCGACCGCGCCGCCCGACACAACGTCGGGATCGCCCTTTATCTTCATGAACGCGCGGCTTATGAAAAACGTCATATACACGGAGAGTACGCCGAACGTGGCGCTGTATACAAGGTCGAACAGATGCAGGAAGAAACCGTTTGCAAACGTGGCTATGAAATCCTGATACCCCGTCACGGGAAACGTTTTGAATATAAGCGCGAAAGCGCCTATTATAAGCACGGGGATCATGCTTACGAGTCCGCCTCTTATGGCGCGGACCGCGGTCGCCTGTTCGATTTTTCTTATAAAGCCGCCAAAGCCTTTCTTTTTCATATATTCTCCGGTTAAAAAATGGAATAAACAATAAGCGCATTATAGTGTTTATATAAACATTATAACACGCTTAAATTAATAAGTCAATATTTTTTTTGAAGTTATTCCTATAAATTTGCGGCAATTCCGATAAACAGCGGTATTCCGTTCGATACGTCGGTTATCGTGAACAGAAACGGACGGTCGAAAATGATCTCCTCGGGAGGAGGAGCCGCCATTCCCGCTCCGGGAAAGAACGATATCGCCGCGGCTTTCGTTCCGTTTCTGTCAAGCTCTATGCGCGTTTTCTGCTCAAACGCCGAAATATAACAGTCTGTATCCGATAGGTTTGACATATCCGCTTTTTCGCGGTCGAACACGTCGGTCATACCCATATTCCCGAATATTTCTTTAAGATCCGCTTCGCCGTCGAAGGCGAATTCCGGAAGCTTTACCGAAACGGAGCCGTGATTGTGCTCGCTCCACATTTTATTCAGCTTTTCTCCCGTCAGCTCCGAGGCGAATTCATACACGTCCTTATCCGGCAATATCGCGGTAAAGCAATAATTATCGCCTTCGTACATCTTGTAAAAGCCCGCGTAGCCGTCGCCGTACAGCAGCTGCTCGTCGGAGCAGAGGAAATCCGTTTTCTTTTCCGTACCGTCATAATTATGGAAAATCAGCTTTTTTATATCATTTTTCTCATATTTTGCGCGCCATTCGGCGTCAAAAACGAGCGCGTTTATGCCCATGAGCACGGTATTTTCCGTGAAGCCGTCGATTATTTTGTTTATCATCCCGTCCGTGTTTTTGCCGCACCATTTGTTTATATCAGACACGGTGGACGAATCGAACGGCGCGGCGTAGATCTGCGCGCCGAAAAGGTCGGCGTTTTTCTGTAAATACGCGCTTTTTACGCTTGTTTTGAACATATCCTCGAACCACAGCGAATTTGCGAGCCTGATTTTGCACTTGTCGCCGGTCTTAAGCGACTGCGAAAGATACAGCGCCTCGGCGTTCAGCCCGTCGAGCGTAAGCCCGGTCGCGCGCTCCGTCTGCGAAAGGCTTTCGCCGCCAAGTCCGTTTGCGAGAAGCGCCAGAGCGACAGTCGCGGACAAAGGAGAGACGAGGGCGTTTTTTCCTTTTTTCGCCGCGCCGTTCAAAAGCTTAACGGAAAAATCCGCGTAAAAGCCTTCGTTATGCGCCGCTTTTACGCCGCTGTCCCGCTTTTCATACCCCGCCGAAAGCTCGTCAGCTCTTACGCCTATGCACGACGTAAAGGATAAAAGCAGAGCGAGAAGCAAAAGTAAAGACAAGATCCTTTTTTTCATGATAACCTCCTGTTTTATGTCTTCACCCTTAAAGTCGTAAAATCCGTTTTAAGGTTACGCCCGATTTGAAAAAATCTTTGTGAAATACCGTTTTTTATCAGGCGCCGACGTCGTCGATTTTGTATTATTATACCGTTTTTTTTATTTATTGTCAAGTTTTATCTTGACTTTTTTATTATATAGTGGTAAAATAGCGTATCAGCATTATAATGGAGAGATATTGATTTATGGATATATTGATAATCGGCTGCGGTACGGTAGGCTCGGCGATATGCTCTCAGCTGTCGAAGGAAGGCCACAACATAACGGTCGTCGACCAGGACGCCGTCGCCATGTCGGAGCTTTGCAACACCTACGACGTTTACGGCGTTGACGGAAACGGCGCGAGCATTTCCGTGCTCCGCAAAGCCGGCGCGGACAAGGCTTATCTTGTTATAGCGGTGACCGCGAGCGACGAGATAAACATGCTCTGCTGTTCCGCGGCGAGAAAGCTCGGCGCGCACCATACGATAGCAAGGGTCAGGAATCCCGAATATTACGATTTCATGCAGCTTATGAAATCCGATATGAACCTGTCGCTCACTATAAATCCGGAGCTTTACGCGGCAAACGAAATATACCGTATGCTCCGCTTCCCTTCCGCCGCCAAGCTGGAGACGTTCTGCCGCGGCAGAGTCGAGCTTGCGGAATTCGCAATAAGCGCGGATTCGCCGTTTATCGGCAAAACGCTTTTCGAGCTTCGCTCGGAGCTGAAAATGAAATTCCTTGTCTGCTGTGTTCTGCGTGGCGACAAGGTCATAATCCCGTCCGGCGATTACCACATAGAGGAGGGCGACGTTTTAGGCGTTACGGTTCCCGAGGATCACACGCGGGCTTTCTTCAAGGCGGCGGGCATTTACAGGCACAAGCTGAAGGATATAATGATATTCGGCGGAAGCCGTGTGACTTATTATTTGCAGGAGCTTTTGAAAAAAAGCAAATTCTCCTCCACCGTTATCGAAAAAAACAAGGAGATATGCCGCGATCTGTCGGCTGAATTCGACTGTACGGTAGTCTGCGACAACGGCGCGAAGCAGGAGGTCCTGCTTGAAGAGGGCATCGAGCGCACGGACGCGCTTCTGGCGCTCTCCGATACGGACGAGGAAAACGCGATAGTCTCGCTTTACGCCAAATCCGTCGGCGTGCCGAAGGTGATAACGCTTATAAACCAGATGTCGTACGTCGACTTTTTCAAAAGCGTGGGGCTTGACAGCGTGGTATCGCCCAAATCCGCGACGGCGGGATATATCCTCCGTTACGTCCGCTCAAAGATGAACGCGTCGGGCGACGAGGAGATCGAGTCGCTGCATAAGATAATGGGCGAAAAGGCTGAGGCTATCGAAATAATAATAAAGGACGAAATAGAAGGGCTGACGGGCATACCGCTCAAAAAGCTGAAGCCGCGCCGCGGTGTGCTTATAATCTGTATCGCTCACAAGGATCAGATAATAATACCGACAGGCGACGACGTTATTTCAAGCGGCGATACCGTCGTGCTCGTTTCGTCAAACGTCAAGATAAACAGTATCAAGGATATTAAATAAGGGGTGACCGCCGTGGATAAACGCGGTAATTTACTGAAAAAAAGAAGCACGGTTTCCTTTCAGATAATCATTTTCGGATTTTTGCTTCTCATACTGACCGGCGCGCTTCTGCTCATGCTCCCGGTCGCGTCAAAGGACCGCACGGTCACGCCGTTTTCGCACACGGTTTTCACCGCTGTATCCGCGACCTGCGTTACCGGGCTTATCTCCGTCGACACGGCGACGCACTGGTCTTATTTCGGTCAGGCGATTATACTCGTGCTGATACAGATAGGCGGTATGGGCGTTATAACGATAGGTCTCGCCATCATGAGCATCGCGGGCAAAAAGATCGGTCTGTCTCAGCGCAGTACGATGCAGGAATCCATCTCCGCGCCGCAGGTCGGCGGCATCATACGGCTGACCGGATTCATACTGCGCACGTCGGCTGTTATCGAGGTATGCGGCGCGGCGCTTCTTATGCCCGTGTTCATACGCGATTTCGGCGTGGGGCGCGGTATATGGTATTCGTTTTTCCATTCTGTTTCCGCTTTCTGCAACGCCGGCTTCGATCTTATGGGCGTGCGCGAGAAATTTTCGTCCCTGACGGGCTACGGCGACAACATTTACGTAAATATCGTTATAATGCTTCTTATTGTCGTCGGCGGTATCAGCTTCATGACCTGGAACGACTTCAAGGTAAACAAGCTGCGTTTCAAGAAATTCAGTCTGCAAAGCAAAATAATACTCATAACCTCGCTTATCCTCATAGTCGTACCCGCTGTCCTGTTTTTCATTTTTGAATATACGGATAAGCCGCTCGGTCAGCGGATAATATACAGTCTTTTCCAGTCCGTCACCACGAGGACGGCGGGCTTCAACACCTCGGATCTTTCGCAGATGAGCGATTCCGGAAAGCTTCTCATGACGATGCTTATGCTGATAGGCGGCTCGCCCGGCTCTACCGCCGGCGGTATGAAAACGACGACCGTGGCGGTGCTTTTCCTCGCCGCGATCTCGGTGTTCCGCCGCAGCGACGACGTTGAGACCTTCAGACGCCGTATCCCCGACGAGGCGGTGAGAAACGCGGGCGCGATACTGTTTATGTATTTCTCTCTGTTTCTGTCGTCGGCGGCGGTCATAAGCATTATTGAAAATCTTCCGCTTCTGACGTGTATGTTCGAGACGGGCTCCGCGGTCGGCACGGTCGGGCTTACGCTCGGCATAACGCCGTCGCTGTCGCTTCCGTCGAGGATAATTATAATGGTACTTATGTTTTTGGGCAGGGTCGGCGGTCTTACGCTGATATACGCGGCTCTCCCGTCCCGCGCAGACACGGAATCGCGTCTGCCGCAGGAAAAAATCTCAATAGGATAAGGTGATTAAAATGAAATCTGTTCTGATAATCGGCGCCGGGCAGTTCGGCTGTCACATCGCTAAAATAATGAGCGGTCTCCGCTGTGAGATAATGGCGATAGACATAAACGAGGCGAGCGTAAACGAAATACTGCCGTACGTTACGAACGCTCAGATAGGCGACGGAACAAACGAGGAGTTTCTGCGTTCACTCGGCGTGCGCAATTACGACGTCTGTATCGTCAGCATAGGCGACAACTTCCAGTCCTCGCTCGAATCGACGGCGCTTCTCAAGGAGCTCGGTGCGGCGCAGGTGATCTCCCGCGCGTCAAACGACGTGCAGGAGAAGTTTTTGCTGAGAAACGGCGCGGACGAGGTCGTATATCCCGAAAAGAACTCGGCGAAGCGCCTCGCCGTAAAGCTTTCCTCGGACGCGATACTCGATTTTATAGAGCTTGACGAGAATTATTCGATATACGAGATGGCGATGCCGAAGGACTGGGCGGGCAAAACGCTCGTTCAGATCGACGTGCGCCGCAAATTCAATCTGAATATCATTTCCATCAAAAGGGACGGTAAGGTGCTCATGCCCGCCGGCGACACGGTCATGTCCTCCGAGGACGTGCTGTACGTTATCGGCGATATGAAGGATCTGCGCAAATGCTTTAAAATTTAAGGTCAGTTTATTATGAATTACAGAATGCTTTTGTACCTGTTGAGCGTTATACTGCTCATAGAGGCGGCGTTTTTGCTTGCGCCGCTTCTCGTGGCGATGATATACGGCGAGAGCGTTATACCGTTTCTTATAACGGTCGGCGCGCTTATCGTTATTTCGCTGCCGGGTATCCTGCAAAAGCCGAAAAACACCAAGATATACGCAAAGGAGGGCTTCGTGACCGTCGCGGCGTCGTGGCTTCTGATGTCGCTTTTCGGCGCGCTTCCCTTCACTCTGAGCGGTGCGATACCGAATTACGCCGACGCGTTTTTTGAGACCTGCTCCGGCTTTTCGACGACCGGCGCGTCGATTTTGCGCGTAATAGAAGGACTGCCCAAGGGCGTTTTGTTCTGGCGCAGCTTTACGCACTGGATAGGCGGTATGGGAGTGCTGGTGTTTATGCTCGCAATACTTCCGCAGGGCGGACACGCCATATATCTGCTCCGTGCCGAGGTGCCGGGACCGACGAAGGGCAAGCTCGTGCCGAAGCTCCGCCACACGGCGATAATTTTATACGGCATATACATTGTGCTTACCGTCACGGAGATAATCGCGCTTCTGATTGCCGGTCTACCGTTATACGATTCACTCGTAACGTCGTTCGGTACGGCGGGCACGGGCGGCTTTTCGGTGCTCAACAATTCGATCGCCGGCTACAACAACCCCGCGGCTGAATGGATAATCGGCGCGTTTATGCTTATATTCGGCATAAACTTCAACCTGTTTTTCTTCATCATCATCGGAAAAATAAAGGACGTGCTCAAAAGCGAGGAGCTCCGCGTTTATCTGTCAATGGCCGTCATATCCGTCGCCGTTATATGCGTACAAACTTATAAAATGTCGTCCGGAATCGAGGAATGCATAAGAAACGCGTTTTTCCAGACGACCTCGATAATATCGACGAGCGGCTTTTCGACAGTCGACTTCAACCTGTGGCCCGGGCTTACGAAAACCATACTCGTGCTTCTTATGTTCACCGGCTCCTGCGCCGGATCGACCGCGGGCGGCGTAAAAATGTCGCGTATAATAATCGTTTTCAAAAACACGGTGCGCGAGATACGCCATATGCTTCATCCGCGCTCCGTCAACACCGTACACATGGACGGCGAGCCGGTGCCGGAGGAGACCGTGCGCTCGGCGGTAAACTACATTGCGCTTTACCTCGCCGTGCTTATAGTCTCGGTCCTGCTCGTATCTATCGACGGATTCAGCTTTGAGACGAATTTCACCGGAACTCTCGCGTGCCTGAACAACATCGGTCCGGGTCTCGGAGACGTCGGACCCGCCGGAAATTACGCGGGATATTCGATTTTTTCAAAAATAATCCTTTCGTTTGATATGCTTTTCGGCAGACTTGAAATAATGCCGATGATAATACTTCTCTCACCCGTGACGTGGAGGAAAAAATAATGCACGAGCTTTGTATAAACACGG
>CACZVC010000037.1 GCA_902784545.1 uncultured Ruminococcus sp.
TTATATGTCGCTGATATCGGACGAAGGCTGCGTCGACTCCGGAATAAACGACAGATACGTTATATCGGTCGAGGAGCATACGCACACGGCGATAATAACCGAAATGCCGGAAAACTGAATCAAAACGACAGGGGTCGATAAAAAAAGAACAGGCTGATTCGTTTCAGTCTGTTTTTTATTATAGCCCGGCGTAAGCCGGATTTAGCTTGCCGTAAGGCAAATTTAGCTCGGCGTCAGCCGAATTTAGCTCGCCAAAGGCGTATTTAGCTCGCCCGACAGGGCGACATTTTTATTCCTCAAACATCCTTATCAGCCGTCTTCCCGTTTTCACCATGAAATCGGTCACGTCCTGATACATATCGGCGGGGAAGTTTTTATAAAAGCGGTCGGCCTCAAACGTAAGATGAAGGGAAGCGTGTGCAGGTCGTTTACGCCGTCCGTATCGTGGACGTGGAGCGCCTTTATGCGGCCGCCGAGACCGCGTATCATAACGCCGATATCCTCGCCGCAAAGGCTGACGTGGCCGATGTCGAGGCACGCGACGAATCTTTTGTTGCCGAGCGTATCTATGTAATCGCGGAATTCCTCGACTCTCGCGCAGGTGCTGTTTACTATTGATTTGCCGACGGGATTCCTTTGCCACATATTCTCGACGGCGATATTTATATCGAACTTTTCTGCGTACGGCAGAAGGCTGTTGTAAAACTCCATATTGAGCTCTTTGAGCTTCGCCTCGTTTTCACGGTACGGCAAATGCTGTTTCGGGTGAACGACTATACTGTCCGCACCCAGAATCGAAGCGATCTCCATAGCGTGGACGATGCTGTCGAATATCGCCGCGTCCTTCGCGGCGTCGCCGGTGCTCGACGGGAAAGGCGCGTGCGCCTGGTTGCATTTTATGCCGAGGCTTTCCGCGTGCTTTTTGAGCGATCCCGCGTATTCTCTGAAATCCTCTTTATAAAGTCCGTCGTTTTCGTTTACCGGGTGGAAAAGAGAAATGTCGAACGCGTCGTAACCGGCTTTTGCAAGCATTTCAATCGCCTTTTCGTAACCGAAGGTATTCTGAAGTCTGTTTGTTTGCGTTGATAAAAGCATACCGTCCTCCTTAAAACAGATAATTTATCAAATCGTTCATACCGCCGCGCGGTACAGCCGATATATCGGCGTTCTTTTTATTTATCAGGCAGTCCGTAAGTATGAAAACGTCCATTCCCGCCGCCGCCGCGGGCAGGTCTTCCGAAACGTCGTTTCCTACCATAAGGCATTTTTTTACGTCAAGACCGTTTTTGCGGGCTATTTCCGTATAATAATCGGGCGAAGGCTTGCAGAACGTCGAATTTTCATAAGCGGAAATATACGAAAAATCGTCCGGGTCGACGCCCGCCCATCCGAGCCGCGCTTTATGCGCCGTCATCGGGAATATCGGGCTCGAGGCGATGACCGTGTTCACGCCGTCCGCCTTCAGGCGCTTTATTATCGCGTTCGGGATATCGGAGGGGGAACAGACGCTTTTTATCGTGTTGAAATCCGTTTCGTAAAATCTGTCGAACAGAGGCTTGTCCGTATACGCTTTTTCGCCGTAAACGCGGGCGAAAGCCGACCAGAACGCCGCCTCGTTCGTGCGCGTTCCGTCGTTTTTCACCATCGCGCCGGTGCCGAGCCAGACGGCCTTTGTCACCTTTTCCGCGTCGCAGCCGTACGGCGCGATATATTTTATAAGCGCCCTGAAATACGCTTTTATAAAAACGTCCTGATCCATCGGCAGAAGCGTGCCGTCTATATCGAATAAAACGTTATCGTATTTTTTCATTTAATCTCAAACGTGGAAACTATGTTCTGCGGTATGCGGTCGTTTTTGTCGTAGCTCGCGGCGGATAAAACGTACGTGCCGTCGCCGTCCTCTATATAATATCTGTTGATGTAAACGCCGTCAAGCTCGTATGTGTATTTGAAAGCGCGTCTGCCCTTGAAATCGCTTCCGTCGGTATTTCCGACAAGCTTTCCGCCGAGAGCCTCGACGGACTTTCTGACCGCTCCGTCGTCTGATACGGAAGCGGAGAATTTATCCCCGGTACGGAAAACCGTGACGGAGCGGAGCCTTTCCACGCCGGAAATGATAACGAGCCTTTCGTTTTCGTATTCCGCGTGAAACGAAGCGGGAAAGGTTATGCTGTACCGCTCGTTTTCATACACGGCGTTTCCGTTTTCGTCGATCGCGGTCGGAGCGGCGTTATCATCTGTTTTTCCGGTGTCTATTATGTAAGGCGCGCCGAGCGCGGCTTCGTATAGGGTTATCGTCTGCAAAAGCGCGGCGCGCTCATCCTCCGTCGGCTCCCTGCCGCCGATTTTACAGTCGCCGCCCTTCGATACCGAACGCAGGACGTTGAGCATATCGCCGTTTATCCGCATACTGCCGTCGGCGATATCATATTTTTGTCCGCCGCAGACGAAAGAGTCCGAGTCGGTGCAGAAAAGGCGCAAAGACGTTTTTTCCTCGTTATATGAGAGGATACGGAGGAAAAATCCGCTGTTTATATCGCCGTACGTTATCCATAAAGCGCCCGATCTTTCATCGTATATCCTTGTGAATCCGGCGGCGTTTTTCAGAAGCTCCGTATCTGCGGTCACGACCGCCTCAGTCTCCGTCGATTCCGCCTCCGTTACGGAAACGTAAGGCGTGTCCGTATCGCCGCAGGAGCAGAGTATAAGGAGCAGAACGGATAATATCAGAACAAGTTTTTTCATTTCAACACCCTTATGACGCGTTTTGAAATCAGACAGGTCACCTCGTAGTTTATCGTGTCCGCCATGGCGGCAAGCTCGTCCGCGGATATCCCGCCGCCCCCGAGCATTACCGCGGTATCGCCGCATTTCACGCCGTCGATGCCGGTTATGTCGACCATAAGCTGATCCATGCAGATGCGCCCGCGCACCGGCGCTTTTTTGCCGTTTATCAAGGCGTATCCGCGCTTGTACGCGCGGATATATCCGTCGGCGTAGCCGATCGGGAGCGTGGCGAGAACTTCGTCTTCTTTCGCCTCGTATTCCCAGCCGTACGACACGCGCTCGCCTTTTCTGAGCGTATGCACCTGCGCCACGCGCGTCACTACCGACATCGCCGGCATAAGTCCGTCTATGCGGCAGCAGGGCGACGGCTGCAAGCCGTAAAGCACTATGCCGGAGCGCACGGCGTCGTATTTCGGTTCAAGCCGTATGCTCGCCGCGCTGTTGCAGGCGTGTATCAGACGGAAACCGACGCCGTTATGCTTCAAAAAGTCCACCGCCGAATCAAACCTTTTTATCTGCGTTTCCGTCGGCAGAAGATCCTCCTCGTCGGCGCAGGCGAAATGCGTGAATATGCCCTCACAGCTGAATTTTTCAAGTCTTGCCGCGTACAGCGCGTCGGACAGCTGAGAAAGGTCGAAGCCTATGCGGTTCATACCGCTGTTTATCTTTATATGTACGCGCAGTTTTTTGCCGTCCGGAACGTTTCCGGCGCACAGGTCCGCGTATTCGCGGCTGAAAACCGCCGCGATTATATCGTTTTCGATAAGATCAGGCGCGTCCGCGGGGCAGACGTAGCCGAATATGAGTATATCCGGGTGTACGCCCCTGCCGTTGAAAAATCCGCGCAGGTCTATCGCCTCGTCCGTCCCGGAGACGGCGAAAACGCGGCAGCCGCAGTCGTAAAACACGCCAGCGCATTCAACGCCGTGACCGTAGCAGTCGGCTTTGACGACGCATATCTGCGGCTTGCCCGTCCTTTTTTCCATTATTCTGTAATTGTTTTCAAGCGCCGCTTTCGATATCAGCGCCGATACTTTCGGATGCTTTATCATTTTTTATCCTGAAATCGCTTATCGTTATAGTTATATCGCCGTTTTTTATCAAAACCGGCTTTTTGTCGCCGTCAAAGCGGTATTCCGTTTTGCCGTCGGTCATCACGTACTGTTTTTTCTGTTTGTCCGCGACGCTCCGCACAGAGTAATCGCCGTCGGGCGAAAGCATATCCTTCCATACAAGAACGCCCTTCGAAAACCTGCCCGCCGCTTTTTCCTCGTCGAGAGGGATCATTAGATCGTTGTATACGACGTAGCTTTCGTCGCCGGTAAAGCCGTAGCTTACGCCGCAAAGCAGAGCCGGCTCGGATATACAAAGCGATAAAACGCCTTTTTCGTCAAGCGAGATATCCGCCGTGTAAACGTCGCCGCCGTCGTTTATCAAAGCCGTCGCTTTATACGGCGACAAAAGAGCCGACGACAGTTCGTCTTTGTCCGGCACCGCCCCGCAGGAGCAGACCGCGAGCAGAAAGACCGTTAAAAGTATTACAGAAGTTATTTTTTTCATAAAGCGCCTCCTTTTTTTGTAATTATATGGGAGGCGCGCCGTTTTAATGCCTGAGAGCGTCGCTTACAACGACGTTTTTGTTGTAATAATTCATTATTTTCAGGGCTTTTTTACTGCCCTCGAAATACAAAAGCACCTTTTTGCCGTTTTTGTCCCTGAAAGATGCGATATAAAGATCGGGGCTCGTCTCGCTTACGCAGCAGTACGACACGGTATCGTAACCGGATCTGTCAAGGTCCGGTATCGCCGGCTTTGCAAATTCCATATCGTTTACGTTGACGTCGTATAAAAGCTTCGGCTTCGCCTTGCCGTGTATCAGCTCCATTTTAAAGCTGCTGCGCTCGACCGTGTATTTGTATTCGTTCTGAAAATATCTGAAAAAGAACTTAGCCAGAGGCACGCCGATTATAAGCACGAGAGGCATGATATACATTATGAAATAAACGTGGAATATCATTGCTGTGAGTATCGGCAGTATCATAAGCAGAACAACACCCGTAAAATACAAAGCGCGCTTTAATTTGTCCTTTTTTGTCACCGCTTTTTCGTAAGAGTATTCCGCACGGTTTACGGATTCCTGTGCATCGTTCATCGTATTGCCCGTCCTTATTTTATATTATATCATATAATACCACAAAAACGCGCAAAAGTCAATGATAAAAAGGTTGAAATGTTCATTTTATTATGAGATAATATAGTAACGGGCGACCGGGCGGACAATATATAAAATACGGAGGTTATCCCCGAAATCATGTCGCTTGTCCCTGATTTTACGTTTTTTGATTTTTTGTGATATAATTAAGGAAGGAAAACAAGGAGAGAGTATTATGAAAAAAACGACCACGCTTTTTATCGCCGCGCTTTTTATCGCCGCCGCGCTTTTGTCGTCGCTCTGCGCCTGTAATTTCGCAAAGCCCGCGGCAACGGATACAGTTACGGAAACGGACAGGGCGACGGAAACTCCGTCGGAAACAACAGCCGAAACGACAGCCGAAACGACCGCGGAAACGGATACCGCCGCGGTAACTGAGGATCCGGAGGAAGCGGAGCTGAAGCGTATATACGGTATATATAAAAACGCGATGGAAAAAACGTCGACCGTCGACAACCTCAGCTTCACGGTGCATTCGGAGATCAGAACGTCGACTCCGTCGGACGACGGCGCGGCAAAAGAGATGATAATGAAGACCGATATGTCGGCGGACGTGATAGGAGCCAATTCGATGCAGAAAAAAATGCTTTTACATTACGCCGTCAGCACGGAAGAGAACGGGCAGACTCCCGTTAATAACGAGGGCGACGGATATATCGAGGGCAACAAATATTACGTGAAAACAGCGCCGTTTGACGGATATATAAAAACGGACGGCAAAGCGCCGTTTTCGGGCGATCTGTTTTCAAGCGGAACTGTGGATATTGAAGAATTTAAGGACGCCGTTATCGAAAACAAAAGCGACGGCACTGTGTCCGTTTCGATAAACGCTTACGACAGTTTGGAGGAAGACGCGCTCGAGAATATAAAATCGGCGCTCGGTTTAACGGAATTTGACGTTACCGATCCCGCGTATAAGACCGTTTACACCGTATCGGCGGACGAATACATAACGTGTATGGAGACGGAAATGACGTGCGGACTTTCATACATGACCGACGGCGTCAAAACCGTTATTTCCGCAAAGATCACGGGTTCGATCGTTATTTCGGGCATCGGGCAGGATATAAAGGTCGAAAGACCGGCAAAAATAATGAAAGCGAAGTATTCGGGCTACGATCCGGAGCTTGTCGGCACGGAATACGCGTGTACGATAGTGCTCTACGAGAACGAAACGTTCGATATATTCGTCCTGACGAATACGGATTTTCAGGGCGTGAAGTTCAAAATGACCGGAATCAGGCGCGGCGAATACACACTCGACGGCGACAGGCTCACCTGTAACTCAAGGGACGCCGAAATGAAGCTCGACTTCGACACCGAGGAGCAGAGAGCCTCGTACAAGGCGTTGGTCGACACGTCGAAGCAGCTCGGACAGATCGACGACAAAACGTACGATATAATCACCCGTATGATAAGCAAGGAGGGCTTTTCGGGCAGTGTATCGGAAATATCGGAATCCGAAATGTTCGGCGATGAAGTGAAAGGTAAAAGCGTTTACGTGCTCGACAATGATACGGCGTATAAGACGCTCGACGGTATGGAGCTGAAAGAAAACGAGTATTACGTAACGCCCGGCGACTATCTTGTCACGTTCGGAGAGGACGGAAAATGCACGGTCGTCAACGAAACGGTCAAGGACGACGAAAACGGGCTCGGCGAATACATCGCGTATACCACATATCGCGGAACGTACGATAAAGACGGTATGACGACGACGTGCGCCCTTTATGAAAGCACCGTGAGGCTGAAATACAAGAGCGCCGATTCGGTAAAGCAGATAAAGACCTATTATAAGGATATGCTCGACAGAGATCTGATAGGCTCGGTCGTTTACGACTATTATATGGCTTTGATATCGGAGGACGGGTATACGGAAACGAAAACGGAGCCCGACACGGTGACGCTGAAGCTCGAACCGCATACGCATACCGCGTATATCGAGGTCAAGCCCGCCGAGGCCTGACGGCTTCCCGTCGGATATATACTTAAAATACAATAAAAAAACGGAGCGGAAAAATGAAAGCTGTAATTACTGTTGTGGGACGCGACAGCGTCGGTATAATCGCAAAGGTATCGGCGCTTTGCTCGGATTATCACGCAAATATCGTCGATATCTCGCAGAGCGTTATGAAGGAATATTTCGCCATGATAATGGTGGTCGATATAGACGGGCTGACGGTGCCGTTCACCTCGTTCGTCGATACTCTGTCGGAGCTCGGCAGAAACAACGGTCTCGACGTGCGCACTATGCACGAGGACGTCTTCAATTCCATGCACAGGATCTGAGTTATGATAAACACAAAGGATATACTTGAGACCATAAATATGGTCAAGGAGGAAAATCTCGATATAAGAACGGTCACAATGGGCATATCCCTGCTTGACTGCGCCTCCGACGACCCGAAAAAAGCCGCTGAAAGAATATACGATAAAATAACGAAAACGGCTGAAAAGCTCGTTCCCACGGCGGAGCAGATAGAAAAGGAATACGGCATACCGATAATAAACAAGCGCGTATCGGTAACGCCGGTCTCGCTTATAGGCGGCAGATATTCCGTCGGGGATTACATAGAATTCGCAAAAACGCTCGATTCTGCCGCGGACACGCTCGGCATAAACTTCATCGGCGGCTACGGCGCGCTCGTGCAGAAGGGCTTTACGGCTGCGGACAGGAATCTCATAGAGTCGATACCCGAGGCGCTTGCCGTCACGGGCAAGGTCTGCTCGTCCGTAAACGTCGCCTCGACGAAAGCCGGCATAAATATGGACGCCGTGGCGCTTATGGGCAAAACGATAAAAAAGACCGCGTATTTAACGCGGGACAACGACTGTATAGGCTGCGCAAAATTCGTCGTTTTCGCAAACGTACCGGAGGACAACCCGTTTATGGCGGGCGCTTTCCACGGTACGGGCGAGGCTGAATGCGTCATAAACGTCGGCGTTTCGGGTCCCGGCGTCGTTTCCTCGGCCGTTGAAAGAGCGGGGGACTGCGACTTTTCCGAGCTTGCCGAAACTATAAAGCGCACCGCGTTCAAGATAACGCGCATGGGTCAGCTCGTCGCGCGCGAGGCGTCAAAGCGGCTCGGCGTGCCGTTCGGCATCGTCGATCTGTCGCTCGCACCCACGCCCGCGGTCGGCGACTCCGTCGCGCGGATACTTGAGGATATGGGACTTGAAACGTGCGGCGCCTGCGGCACTACGGCGGCGCTTGCGCTTCTGAACGACGCGGTGAAAAAGGGCGGCGTAATGGCGTCATCTCACGTCGGCGGTCTGTCCGGCGCGTTCATCCCCGTATCGGAGGACGCCGGAATGATAGCCGCGGCGGGCTCCGGCGCGCTCACTATCGAAAAACTCGAAGCGATGACGGCGGTCTGCTCCGTAGGTCTCGATATGATAGCTGTTCCCGGCGATACGACGGAGGAAGTGATAAGCGCGCTCATAGCCGACGAAATTTCCATAGGCGTCGCAAACACGAAGACGACCGCGGTAAGAGTCATACCCGCCTGCGGCAAAAAAGCCGGAGACAGCGTGTCGTTCGGCGGCCTGCTCGGCGCCGCGCCGGTAATGAAAATAAGTACGCTTTCCCCCGCGAGATTCATCGCAAGGGGAGGAAGGATCCCCGCGCCTATCCATTCGTTGAAGAATTAAGGCGCAGAAGCCGGAAAACCCCTCCGCGGGTCTACGGGCGGGAAATCCGTACCGCCGACGATATTCGGGGGTCACCCACCCCTCACGGCTCGGCAGCGCGCTCGCGACCTTCCCCCGTTGGGGAAGGGGGACCACGAAGCGGTGGATGAGGCGAACACCGTGCGGCGGCAGACGCTGCCCCGGACGGACGCGCCCCTAAACGCGCGTTAGCGCACAAATCGTCCCGAAGGGACACCTGCCTTATTCACTATTCACTTTTACCTCTTACTTTTAGTGAATAGTGAAGAGTGAAGAGTGAAGAGTGAAGAGTGAAGAGGTACGGGGGGTCCCCGCCCCTCACGGCTCGGCGGCGCCTCGCCTGACCCCCAAACCCCATGTTCCCCTCCCGCCGGATCATCCGACGGGGCAGTCCGGCAAAAGCCCGACAGTCCGGGGAAAGGCGGGGGCGGCGTAAAACGTTGTGATGTCCGAAAGGCTCCCTCATTGAGGGAGCTGTCGGCGTAAGCCGACTGAGGGAGTTATTCGTTGAACAGTGCCCCTGCCGTTCAAACAACTCCTTCCGGCGCTCCGCACCACCTCCCTCGGAGAGTGAGGCGAACATCGGACGGCGGGATCAAGCCCCGCTTTAAAGCTCAAAGCCCCGAAAAGCGGTCATAACGCCGCATGAAACTCATAACTCTGCGGTTGCTTTCGCCAAACGCCGGCTTAATTCATAAGCCCGTGCTTCGGGCGGAACGTGGCGCAGACTGTGTCGGACGTGGAGCTTGCAAAAGTGGGACCGACGGCTATCCTGTCCGCGGTACAGTACGCGTCTCCGTCGTGGTAAACGCAGTTTTTGACGTCACAGGATATACCCTTTAAGTGTTTGCTTCCTCTCGGTGTTTTCTCATCGTTGAATAAAGCCATATCTGACCTCCTTGTTTTTTTTCATTATCGCCCGATTATATGATATTCAAACGTTTCTCGATTTTCTTTAAAGGTGAAATATGTCATTATACTATATCGCCGACCTTCATCTGTCCGAAGGCGATCCCGACAAAAAAATGGACGTTTTCGGCGGCAGGTGGCGTGATTATACTAAAAAAATAATAATGGGCTGGACTGATACGGTCAAAGATGACGATACGGTCGTTATCGGCGGAGATTTTTCGTGGGCTATGGATACGGACGGCGCTTATCCCGACTTCGCGCTTGTCAACTCCTTGCCGGGGCGCAAGATAATGCTTGAGGGAAACCACGATTTTTACTGGCAGAGCTTGAAAAAGATGAAGCAATTCTGCGAAAAAAACGGCTTCCGGTATGAATTTCTCCGCAATAACGCCTATCTTTGCGGCGGTATATCGGTATGCGGCTGCCGCGGCTGGTACACGGACGAGCGCGAGATCCCGGAGACGAACGCGGACAGCGCGAAGATCATACTGCGCGAGGCCGGACGGCTTAAGTTTTCGCTTGAAGCGGGAGCAAAGCTCGGAGGCGAGCCGGTGGTGTTCATGCACTTCCCGCCGGTGCTCGGCGCGTACAGATGCGAGGAATTCATAGACGTGATGCTGTCGTATGGCGTGCGCCGCTGTTATTTCGGACACATACACGGACAGTATGAATATCCGCCGAAAATCAATTACAAAGGCATTGATTTTTATTACGGCGCGTCCGATTATCTCTGCTTTGAACCGCTTCTTGTTTGAATATTTTATAATTATTTATAATTAAGATATTGACAAAGTCATCTCTTTGTGTAAAATAGATACGATACATATAAAAAAGCCAAAAATTGAAAGGAAATAAAAAAATGAGCTTCAAATCAGTTAAAGAGCCGGAGAAGAACGTAAGAGTAATAGAATTCGGCTGCGACAGAAAAACGTTTGACGAGGCGGTCACCGCGGTTTACCGCCGCAAAGCGCCCAAGCTTACCGTTCCGGGCTTCCGTCCGGGCAAGGCTCCCCAGCACTTCATCGAAAAAATGTACGGTTCCGGCATTTTCTACGAGGACGCCGTAAACGACATGATCCCCGCGCTTTATCCCGACGCTCTCAAAGAATCGGGACTTACCCCCGTATCACAGCCCGAGTTCGATCTCGTTGAGCTCAACGACGAGGGTCTTACCTTATCCGCGAAATTCTTTATCAAACCCGAGGTCAAGATCGAAGGCTACAAGGAATTATCCGTTAAAAAGGTCGTTAACGAAGTAACGGACGAGGCGGTCGACAGCGAGATAAAGACCGTCCGCGAGCGCAACGCCAGATCTATTGAGATAACCGACAGACCGGCGAAGACCGGCGACACCGTAAAGCTCGATTATTCCGGCACCGTAGACGGCGAGCTGTTCGACGGCGGCACGGCGGAGGATCAGACGCTTGAGCTCGGCTCCGGCCATTTCATCCCCGGCTTTGAGGATCAGGTAGCCGGTCACTCCATAGACGAGGAATTCGACGTTAACGTGACGTTCCCCGAGGATTACGGCGCAAAAGAGCTTGCCGGAAAAGCGGCGGTCTTCAAATGCAAAATACGCGCCATAAACGAGAAGGAAATACCCGAGCTTGACGACGATTTCGTCGCCGACGTATCGGAATTCAACACCGTTGATGAATATAAAGCGGACGTTCGTGCAAAACTTGAAAAGAGAGAAGCGGACAGAGCCGACAACGAGGCGAAGGACGCCATTATCGACAAGCTGACGGAAGCGCTCGACGCGGATATCCCCGCCTGTATGTTCGATAACGAGGTCAACGCCGAGCTTCAGAGCTACGACGGAAGGCTCCGTTCCCAGGGTCTGAGCCTCGATATGTATATCAAATACACCGGTTTGACGCTCGATCAGATGAAGGAGCAGTTCAGACCGTCCGCCGAAAGACAGGTCAAACTCCGTCTCGCGCTCGAAAAAATAGCAGAGCTTGAAAAGGTCGAGGTATCGGATGAAGAGGTCGACGCGGAATATGAGGACATAGCCAAATCATATAATATGAAGGCGGAGGACGTAAAGGCGAGGATAGAAGCCGAGGACGTCAAAGCCGATCTCAAAGTAAAGAAAGCCATGGAGCTTGTCGAAGCGAGCACAACTTATACAGCCGAATAAGAGGTTTTGAATGGAAAAATTCGATAAAAGCACACTTATACCATACGTTGTAGAACAGACGAGCAGAGGAGAGCGTTCGTACGATATTTTCTCGCGCTTGTTGATAGACAGAATAGTTTATCTGGGCGAAGAGGTAAACAACGCCACCGCCTCCGTCGTTATCGCACAGCTTCTGTTCCTTGAAGCGCAGGATCCGGATAAGGATATATATTTCTATATCAATTCCCCCGGTGGCTCCGTCAGCGACGGCCTTGCGATATACGACACTATGAATTATATCAAGTGCGACGTAAGCACCATCTGCGTCGGCATGGCGGCGAGCATGGGCGCGTTCCTGCTCTCATCCGGCGCCAAGGGCAAAAGATTCGCCCTGCCGAACAGCACGATAATGATCCATCAGCCGTCCGCCGGCACGCAGGGGCAGATAACGGATATGAAGCTCCACCTTGATTATTATTTAAAGAACAAGGAAAGGCTCAATCATATTTTAGCCTCCAATACCGGCAAAAGCTACGAGCAGATCTGCGAGGATACCGAGCGCGACAACTTCATGTTCGCCGAGGAGGCTCTTGCGTACGGTCTGTTTGACGAAATAGTAACGAACAAAAAGGACAAATAAATGCCTTCAAAAAACACGACACAACACGTATGCTCCTTCTGCGGCCGGCGTGAGAGCGAGGTGAAATTCCTCATCCCCTCGCCGGTATCGAACGCGCTTATATGCGACAACTGCATAGAAACGTGCCATTCGATAATGGAGGACGCATACGGCGCAGGCGCCCCGGCTGAAAAGGACGGACTCAGATTTTCCGAGCTGCCGAAGCCGAAGGATCTCAAAGCCACGCTCGACGAATACGTTATAGGTCAGGACGACGCGAAAAAAGTGCTTTCCGTCGCCGTCTACAACCATTACAAGCGCATTCTGTCAAAGAAAAAAGCGCCTAAGGGCAAAAAGAAAAAGACGGACGAAAACGAGCCGGAGCAGGTCGAGATACAGAAAAGCAACGTGCTTTTGCTCGGTCCGACCGGCGTCGGAAAAACGTATATAGCGCAGACGCTCGCAAAGACGATGAAGGTGCCGTTCGCCATAGCGGACGCCACGACTCTGACCGAGGCGGGCTATGTCGGCGAGGACGTTGAAAACATACTTCTGCGCCTTATCCAGGCGGCGGATTACGACGTTTCGCTCGCGGAGCGCGGCATAATTTATATCGACGAGATAGATAAAATATCGCGCAAGAGCGAAAACCGCTCGATAACGCGCGACGTTTCGGGCGAGGGCGTACAGCAGGCGCTTCTGAAAATACTTGAAGGAACGGTGTCGAACGTTCCCCCGCAGGGCGGGCGCAAGCACCCGAATCAGGATTTCATACAGATAAATACGGAAAACATCCTGTTTATCTGCGGCGGCGCTTTCGACGGTCTGTCGCAGATAATCGAAAACCGCCTCGGACGTCAGGCTGTCGGCTTCGGCGCCGAAAAGATCACTAAGGCGGAGAGGGAAAAGACCGGCGTTTACGCAAACGTCGAGGCGCAGGATATAGTCAAATACGGACTTATTCCGGAGCTTGTCGGCAGACTGCCCGTAATAACGACGCTTTCGCCGCTCGATACAGAGGCGCTGAAACGCATTCTGCGCGAGCCGAAAAACTCGCTTACAAAGCAGTACACGGAGCTTTTGAAGCTCGACGGGATAGAGCTTTCGTTTGACGATTCGGCGTGCGAGGCGATAGCGGAGCTTGCGATAAAGCGGAACACCGGCGCGCGCGGACTTCGCTCGATAGTGGAGCGGCTTATGCTCGATATTATGTACGAAGCGCCGTCCGATCCCGAGAAAAAGGCGATAACCATAACCGCGGAAGACGTTAAAAAGCATTGCGGTTAATTTTATGACGGTTTTAACCGTCAATTCATGGCGAAGCCAATTCATGACATGAAATGTCAATTCATTGCGAAGCCAATTCATTTTAGAATTTAAATACTCGAAAAAAATGAATTGCGCCTTAAGGCGCATGAATTGTTTAACAACATGAATTGACCTGCGGTCATGAATTGCCCTGCGGGGCATAAAGAATATATCTCTTTGCTGGCAAACGGATATATTATATACGGAATAAAAAACTCCCGGCGGGATTTTCCCGCCGGGACCGTTTTGTTTATATATATAAAAACTCGTAATCAGGAAGCGCTTGCCATTGTTTTGTGCTTGTGAGCATATCTTCTATCTGTTTTTCGATTTGCAAAAACTTCTTTGCCGCCTCGTTATAACCGCCGTTTACACCGTTACATATCTCACTGCACGTAATGGTTTTTTCGATTCCGTCAGCCGTGAATTTAACTATAACCGTATGGTTAGGTTCTGACCCTACACGCGTCTCAGACGACGGGTCGTTATACGGGTCGTAATTTTCCGGATAGTCCTTTAATTGTATAAGCAGATTATAAACGGTTGCAAGCTCGCTGTCGGTCATTTTATACGCTGTAGTATATTTTTTTATATTTGAAGTGTCGCTTGTTTTGATAAGTCTTCCCGTTTTGCTGTCGTACGAGCTTATACCGAACGTATTCCAGACTAACGAGAAGCTGAAATCCGCGGGCGGCGTTTTAGCGGAATTTTTTGAACCCCAGAGAACGGTATCGAATTTTCTGCCCTCTTCATAGCTTAACTGATAATATTTTTTACCGTCTCCGCTTTTGCAAATTTCAGTACCCATATGATATATTTCTTTTACTGTCCCGTTTCTGTACGTCAGCTCTATGACCCACGTCATTCCGTCCATAAGTCCGCCGTTGTCTTCGATATATAACGGATGCAGTGAGGTCAGATAATCCGTTATCGGTTTTGTATCCTCGCCTTCAAAGCTGTAATCATAACTCCCCGGCAGGGAAGTGACGTGTATTTTTGTGACGTCCTCGACCTCTTGCGGCGTCATAAACACGATCTTTTCAGAGCTTGATTCGACTATCAGCTTTACGCCCATTGACGTATATCTTTTGCCTTGCTTAAGCTCCGCGGTAAGATAATACCGCCCCGGATTTGATTTAAGATAATTATACAGATCACCGCCAAAATCGATCGTGTTGTCCCCGCTTTTATCCCAGAGCTGAAAACAGTTAAAGGAATGTGCCGGATCGTTAATGAAATCTATCTTATCGCCCGGCTTATAATACAGCGTAGGCGGATTTTCCATACTTATGAGCTCTTCAGATATACCGTATCCG
>CACZVC010000038.1 GCA_902784545.1 uncultured Ruminococcus sp.
GTTCGCGATCACAGATCGCTTCACCGCTTTGGCTAAAAACTTCACACCGTGAAGTTTTCTTAACGCGTCGCGCCCCAACGGGGGAAGGTTAAGAGGAAGTGGAGATTTCGTTCGCCTCATCCACCACTACGTGGTCCCCCTTCCCCAACAGGGGAAGGTTAAAAGGTAAAAAACAGGCTGATTTTGTGTCAGCCTGTTTTATAATTGCCTTTGTTATTTATTCTTTTTCTTCATCTTATCGCTCTTTTTCCTGTGGAAGATGAAGGCGCCGACGGCTATTGCGGCGGCGAGGACGACAGCGGCGGCGGTGCAGAGAACGGGCATCAGAACGTTCTGTTTTTCCTCTTTTTTCGTCTCTTCCGTTTCCGTTGCCTTATCCGTTTCTTTTTCGGTTTCTTTTACCGTTTCTGTCGTTTTATCCGTTGTTTCCTCGGCGGGCTCCGTTACCGTGTCGGTCGTTTCGTCAGCGGGCTCGACCGTATCCGTTTTAAGATTTTTAAACAATTTAATCTGCTCCTTCAATATATCGTAGTAGAATGTCCCCGATTCCTTTGACGGCTCAAGGTCCTTGTTTATCTCCTTTGTCGGCTGTTCGCCCCTGGAATACTCGTTCCACGTGGGGCAGAGGACTATCTGCGGACCGAACTTTTGGGCTCTCGCCCACATTTTAAGAAACGTGTCGCCGTCGTTGCGCTCGCCGGCGGGTATATATCCTTCCTGTCCCTCTCTGTTCTGCGATCTCCAGGCGGACTGTACGGTCATGCATTCAACAACGTCGCCGTTTACGGCGTAGCATTGCTGTTCGCGTTCCTCCCAGCTCCATATCGGCTGTGTTGCGGCGCGCGTATTTTTGTTAAACATACTTTGCTGGCCTATATATCCCGTCAGAAATCTTACGGTAAACCTGTCGTCGTTCCAGAGCTTTGCGAGCCTTGTCTGCGCGAGCGCGGGAGTGCCGAGATATACGACGAGAAGAGGCTTTCCGAGATACGTCTGATAAAGATCCTTATACTTTTCGTTTTCCAGATACTCGCGGTAGACCTGATCCGCTTTCTTTTGCAGTCTGCCGTCGTTTATCGCGTCGCCGTCGCCCGGGCAGCCGATGAAAACGGCGATCTTCGGCGTTTTTTCAAGCTGAGACCAGCGCTCGAACATCTGCGTCGTGCCCATTTCGATAGTTTCAAAATCGTTTCTCGCCTTGCCGTTTCTGTAATCCCTTTTGTTATAGAAATCGTAGTCGACGTCGTTCGACCAGTCGACGAGGACGAAATCGACGTTCGCGTCGTATAAAAGCGCCGCGTGAGCGTCGAGCGCCCACTCGCAGTCGAGCGTCGTGTAGTTGCCTATCAGCGGCTTTTCCCAGCTGTTTGCGAACGTATTTCCGTTTTTATACATCCACGTGGAATAAGCCACGCCGACCATTCTGTCTTCGTACGGCGCGGAATGATATTTATCGGGCAGAGTCCCCGCGAATTCGGAATAATCGCGGTTTCCTTTGCCGTATACCGCATCCTCGTAAAAAGCGAATCTCGCGGCGTATTTGCTTATCGCCTCGTCGCCAAGATTCTTTGTGCCGTCGCCGTAGAGCGTAATGCCCGTGCTTTCATCGTATACGAAATCCGTCTTTTTTTCAAGATCGGACAGCTTATTGCGGTAGTATTTTGTAAAAACTGAGTAATCCGGAGCGTCGCCGCGGTTGAACGGCTTGTCAAGATCGAACTTTGCAAGCCCGTAAAACGCGTATGAGTAGCCGTCCTTGTATGCGATAAGCTTCATATTCGCCAACCTCGTATCGCTGATTTTGAATTCGGTCTCGTCCACAGTCTCTTTGCCGTTTACACGAAGCGTAAAAGAAGCGCCGATGAGATCCTCGGTTGTCCCGTCCTCATATCTTGCCTTTATGACTATATCGTATTCACCCGCTTTGAGCTTATCTATCCCGAGAAGCTCGCAGGCGTCGTCATCCTTGCCGATGCCGGCGTGTTTGCCGAGCGACGGATCGAGCCCCAATGATTTTGCGACGTCCGTTCTGTCGCGGTAATTGTCCGCGCATTTATATTCCTTGCCGTTTACCGTGTAGAAAGCCTCTTTCAACCTGCTTTCGGTCTGTTTGTTTACCGCCCAGCCGAGAAGATACAGATGATCCCCCTCGTCTATCGTGACGTAGGACGCCATAACGTTTTTGCCGCTGACTTTTTTGTCGTTCAAAAGCAGTCTGTCATAGCTCGAATCTGCGGACGCGGAAACGCACAGCGTGATAACGAAAACGAAAGCAATAAAAACAGTAAGCAGTTTTTTCATACGATCACCTCAGTCTCTTCTGAAAGGACTGTCTTCATCCTCGCAGAATTCGAGTATATCGCCGGGCTGGCATTTAAGCTCGCGGCATATCGCCTCAAGCGTGGAGAAGCGTATCGCCTTCGCCTTGTTTGTTTTTAATATGGACAGATTCGCCTGCGTTATTCCTATCCTCTGCGCCAGCTCGCCCGAGGACATTTTTCTTTTTGCAAGCATTACGTCAACGTTTACAACTATCATACTCCCACCTCATACCGTAAGGTCGTTTTCTTCTTTGATATCGACCGCTTCGTTCAAAAGATTCTTTGTAACGCGGACGATAAGACCGATAAAGCCCGCCGCGAACGCCATGACGAACGAAAACGTGATAAAGAATCCGAGCGCGAAGAAGAGCGCGCATACGGCGAAACAGCACCAGCTTATATATCTGGTATATTTAACGTTTACCCTGTCGAACACCACGTTTTTCCTGATGTTGAGAAGCACGCGCAGAAGCAGGTACGATATCAGAAGCGACGGGACCGCCGAGCCGTAAAGGCAGATAAACAAAGCCGTTCTTACGCCGGTCTCCGCAGCGTAGTTGTCGCCCATATAGAATTTCACGAGGAACGGAAGCGCGACGCAGGCCGCCAGCACCGCCGCCGCGAAAACGAAGACGGCGACTATCGAAACGATACACGATTTGTCTTTATTATACATAATATCACTCCTTTTTCGATCTCGCCTTCGCCGCTTCGAGATCGTCGACGTAAAGCTCCGTCGTGCGGCTGTTCGCGGCTATGAGATCGAGTATTGCTTTTACTGTTTTATCCATCTGCGTGCCCTCGCGGTAGTCCGCCGGGGCGATGTTTCCGGCTCTGCCCTGCAAAAGAAGCGTGTCCGCAACTTCGCCCTCGTGCTGATAGACGGCTATGCTGTGGCCGCCGGTGGATTTTACGAGCTTCATACACGGAACGTCCGTAAATCCGTCGCCTATGTATATCATATTCGGAAACGGCACAGGCTTTTTTTCCTCCGGCATCGAATCGTTCAGCCTTTTTGAATCGGTAACGTCGAGCACGTCCTTGTTTATCCTGTAAATGAACTGCGTTTTTGAAGTATAATTGACGGCCATAGACGGCCAAACCGCCTCGCCGTTTTCGTCATACAGGAATTCCGCGGCGAATATCCGCTTGAATTCGCCGGCTATCGGCGTTCCCTCTATTATCTCCTTTATACCCGAGGATATGACGTAATGCTCCACCTGTAAGCCCTTGCTTTCGCCGTATTCGTTTATGCGCGAAAACCATTCGGTAACTCCGGGGAAAAGCTTTACGTTCTTGCCGGAGCGGCGGAACATCTCCCTTGACAGAAATATGTTTTTTTCCTTCGCCATTTTCACCATATAGTACATATAGGCGAGTATGGAGTCCATGTTGTTTTTCTTCATCAGGTCGTTGCAGCGCCGCCAGAATTCCTCCGCGGGCATGCCTATCTCGGGTGAAAACGCGTAATCCTGCATATCCTTCGGCGAAAGCGTTCTGTCGAAGTCATACATTAACGCCGCTATTCTGCTCATTTGCCTCCTCCGTTTCCCGTTTTATTTCCGGCTCCGCCGGTTTTTTACGTTTGCTGTTTATAATATCTTTGACGGTGGAATACACCTGTTTTCCGTTTATTATGAATATGACGACGGCGATGACGGCGGAGAAGATCACGTCGTATTTAACTGCCGATACCGTAAGTATGCCCTGCGTTATGAGCAGCGCGGTGTTCAGCGCCGTGAACGGCAGCTTTTCACGGTAGCCGACGAGCAGACGCGAGCGGTACGTCGTTACGTAATATACCGCCATATAGCTCAGCATCGTGGCTATCGCCGCGCCCATCGCGCCCGACGTTCTTATCAGGATCAGGTTGAGCACGAGGTTTATCCCCGCGCCGCTTACGGCGCAGATAAGCGCGTTCACGCTCTTTTTCTTAACGATGTAAATAACGCTGATAAACGAAACGATACCCTCGAAAATGCACGCCGTCGTAAGATACGGCATATATTCCCACGCCTCGTAGAAGTCGTTTTTCAAAAGGACGCGCGCGACTACGCGGCAGAGAAGTATGATGAGCGTGCCGACGACGAACATGACGGATTTGAAGCCGTCGAATATCTGCGTGAAGAACGCGCCCCATTTATGCCCTTTGTTTTCCTCGTTCACAAGCGACATCTGCCACACGTTTATGAAAATGCCGGTAACGGTAAGCATTATGTTCGGGATCTTGTAGGCGGCGGCGTAAACGCCGTTCGCGCTTTCGTTCACCATATACGTGATCATGAATCTGTCTGACATATTCACAATCCACCAGCATATGGTCGTCGGGATCAGAGGCATCGAGAAGCGTATCATGCTGACGAAAAATTCCTTCGTCACCTGTTTGGGCTCGATATATTCAAGCAGATCGCCGAATATCACCATGTAAAGCACCGCGACAAAGTCGCCGCAGATGTTTGCAAGCAGAAAGCCCGTCACGCCGAGCCTGAAAACGAGTAAGAACAGAATGTTGAAAAACAGATTCGCCGCCGTCGTTATTATGCCGCGTATCGCAAACGGCTTTACCTCGTTCATCCCGCGCAGAAAACTGCCGCAAAGCGTGTTCAGCGCGAACATGAAGACGTACATGCCGAGTAAGAGTATATAATTCGACAGCCTCGGCAAAAGGCTCAGAAGCGGCGAAATGAGTACAAAAAACACCATGCCGATAAAAAGCATGGCAAGCCCGACGGTAAACGCCGCGGGACGGTCCTTCCTTCTGCCGTAGGAAAAGCGGAACACCGCCTGGGAAACGCCGAGCGTTACGACGGGGAAGAGAAGGTTTGAAAAATCGGCGACGAGCGAGGCTATTCCGTATTCGCCGGTGGTGAGCACGGATGAGTAAAGAGGCATAAGCAAAAACACGAGGAGCTTTGACATCACCTCGCCGATGCCCAGTATTGATGAGTTTTTAAGCAGAGTCCTGTATTTGTTGCCGGCCATATCCTTGCTCATCCGTTAAGCGCCGCGCTGTGCGGCGGCGCGTTATTTTTTGTAGTTTTCCACGAACTGCTCCATAGCGGCGGGCGTGCGGAGATCGGCGACCGCCTCGTCGGGTATGGAAATACCGAATTCATCCTCCGCGTTCATTATTATTGTAACGACGGAAAGCGAATCCGCGCCGAGATCCTCTATTATATCCGCGTCGTCCGCGATGGAGGACGCGTCGATATGGAGCTCGTCGGCTATAAGCTGTTTTATCTGTTCGATCATAACAGTCACCTCTTTTTAGTAATTTATAAATTCAATATACCATCCGTACGGGCTCCATTCAACGTGTTATTGTAAATTTTTTATATTTTATCGCGGGAAAAGCGCTGCATATCAAAAAAGAATAAACGGTAAACGGTAAACGGAAAGAAACGGTCATAACCGCACGCGGCGGTTTAATACGCATAAACGGCGGCGATAATTGCCGTACGGGGGTGATATTACGGATAAGGATATAAAAATAAGCTCGGAAAAGCTCGACGCCATACTGAACGTCGGCAGAAATTTCGACGTGGTCAGGCGTACCGTCACGGTATGCGGCAGAAAATGCGCGGTCTATTTTATCGACGGGATGACGAAGGACGACACGGTACAGCACGTACTCGATACGCTTATACAGATGCCGGAAAAGACGTTTGACGGCATAAACGGGCTGACGGAGCTGTGCCGGACGTGTATTTCTTATATCGAGGTCAGCGCGGTCAACGATTACGGCGAGGCGGCGGCGCAGGTCCTGTCCGGCGTGACGGCGCTGATCTGCGACGGGGTCTCAGGCGCTGTGTGTATGGATTGCAGGAAATTCCCGTGCCGGAACACGCAGGAGCCGGAGAACGACAAGGTGCTTCGCGGCTCCCGCGTCGGCTTCGTCGAAACGCTGACGGTAAACACGGCTATGATAAGGCGTTATATACGCGACGCGTCGCTCGTTATGAGTGCGCACAAGGTCGGCTCCGTGTCGCGGACGGACGTTATAGTGTGCTATATCAGGGGAAAAGCCGATCCCGAATACGCCGGAAAGCTCGAGAGGATGATAGACGGCATTAAAACGGACGCGCTGACGCTCGGCGCGCAGTCGCTTGCCGAATGTCTTGTAAAACGCAAATGGTACAACCCTTTTCCGAAAATAAGATATACAGAGCGCCCGGACTGCGCCGCGGCGCATCTTATCGAGGGCAGGGTGCTGATAATCACGGACAATTCGCCCGCGGTCATGATACTGCCCGCCGAGATATTCGATTTCATGCAGGAGACGGACGACTATTATCTGCCGCCGCTTGTGGGAACGTATTTCCGCGCGATCCGCTGCACCGTGTTTTTTCTCACGCTGTTTTTATCGCCTCTGTGGTATCTTCTGATATCATATCCGCAATGGATACCGCCGTGGCTTTCGTTCATAAAAACGAGCGAAACGGCGGTGATGCCGGTCATAGCCCAGCTTTTCGTACTTGAATTCGCGGTGGACGGTCTGAAGCTCGCGGCGCTGAACACGCCGTCGATGCTTTCGGGCAGCTTTTCGATAATCGGAGGGCTTATATTAGGCGATCTCGCCGTCAAAGTGGGCTGGTTCATACCGGACACTATCTTTTATATGGCGTTTGTCGCCGTCGCAAACTTTTCACAGCCGTCGTACGAGCTCGGCTACACGTTCAAATTCCTGCGCCTCGCGCTCCTGCTCCTTACGGCGCTGTTCGGCGTTTACGGCTTTATCGGCGGATTCGCGCTTTTTCTCGTGCTTCTTTGCACGAATAAGACCGTCGGCGGCAAAAGCTATCTGTACCCGCTTATCCCGTTCAACGCGAAAGCACTTTTCGCCGTGACCGTGCGCACGCGCAAAAAATAGTGCCGATTTTGCAAATTATTTCCGTAAAGATTATTGATTGTTATAAATTTATTTGATATAATATACAGAAAATGGGGGATTTTCGCTCATTTGCACAAGAACGCTTGCGACTGCGTATCTCAAACGGAGGAGACGGAAACATGAACGATACGGACGCCGCTTTTAATGAAGTATCGCGAATAATCGAAGAATCGCGCGACAACGCATACCGTAAGGTCAACGAAGAACTGATCCTGATGTATAGGCGTATAGGCGGATTTCTGTCGGAAAAATCAAAGGACGCAAGGTACGGCGACGGATATATAGACAATCTTGCCGATTATATCCGTAAACGCTTTCCCGGTATCAAGGGCTTTAACCGCCGCGGTTTATACAGGATGAAACAGTTTTATGAGATGTACGCGGGAAATGAAAAAGTGTCAGCACTGCTGACACAATTGAGCTGGACGAATCATTTGCTTATTATGTCCGGGTGTAAAAGCGTCGATGAGCGCGAGTTTTATATGCGTCTTGCGATAAAAGAGCGATATACAGCCCGTCAGCTTGAACGTCAGCTTGACAGCGGATATTACGAGAGATATATGCTGTCAAAGAAAAATCTGCAGCCGGAAGTCTTCGGTGCGGATCAAAACCCTTTTCTTGATTCTTACGTTATCGAATTTCTGGATTTGCCGGACGTTTTCAAAGAAAATGATTTTCGGCGCGCGCTTATAAGAGGTATGAAGGATTTTATCCTCGAGCTCGGAAAAGATTTTACTTATATCGGGGAAGAATACCCGATACAGGTAGGCGGGGAAGATTATCATATAGATATTTTGTTCTATAACAGGGTTTTAAGATGCCTTGTTGCCGTGGAGCTGAAAATCGGCAGATTCAAGCCGGAATATGTTTCAAAGATGGATTTTTATCTTGAGGGGCTTGACAGACAGGTCAGACGGACTGACGAAAATCCAAGCGTCGGTCTGATCCTTTGCTCGTCAAAAAACGACGAGGTCGCGGAATACGCCATGAGCCGCACTCTTTCGCCGATGATGGTGGCGCAGTATCAACTGCAGCTGCCGGATAAAAAGCTTTTACAGAAAAAGCTTCAGGAACTTGTTAACGCAAAGGATCCCGAATTAAATCAATAAATTTTCAAAATCTATATAAACGACAATGTTATGAGGTAAATATTATGCTTTGTTCAGAGATCATTTCCCATATCGAAAGAGGAGGGGCGGACGAACGTTTCGCCGCTCTGTACGGCGCGGACCGCGTGCTTGCGCAGAGGGCGAGGTACGCGGGCGCCGCGAAAAGGTTTGAGGCACTGTACGGCGACGGCGAGTGCCGCGTTCTGTCCGTTTCCGGCAGGAGCGAGATATCCGGCAACCACACCGACCACAACAAGGGCTGCGTGCTCGCCGCGTCGGTCGACGTCGATATAATCGCCGTCGTCATGAAGACGGACGACAACGTTATCCGCGTTAAAAGCGAGGGCTTCGACGAGGACGTCTGCCCGCTTGACGCGGCTCCGGAGTTAAAGGATCTGCGCTATTCCTCAAAATCCATAATTTACGGCGTATGCGACGGATTTTCAAAGCACGGCTTTGCGTGCGGCGGTTTCTGCGCCTACACGACGTCGACCGTGCTCAAGGGCAGCGGTCTGTCGTCATCTGCGGCGTTCGAGGATATGATCGGATTCATTTTGTCGGAGCTTTATAACGGCGGCTCCGTTTCCGACGTGGACATAGCCAAGATATCGCAGTACGCGGAAAACGAATTCTTCGGCAAGCCGTGCGGTCTTATGGATCAGGTCGCGTGCGCGGTCGGCGGCTTCGTTTACATAGATTTCGGCGGCGGCGAGCCGGAGATAACGCCGGTCCCGTTCGACCTTACCGCCGCGGGCTACGAGCTCTGCATTGTAAACACCGGCGGCAACCACGCGGATCTCAACGAGGATTACGCTTCCGTTCCCGCGGAAATGAAGGCGGTCGCCTCGCTTTTCGGTAAAAAAGTCCTCCGCGGTCTGACCGAGGCGGATATAATATCGAAATTGAATGAGATAAGAGCAAAGCTCGGCGACAGGGCGGCTCTGCGCGCGATACATTTCATACGCGAAAACGACCGCGTCAAAAAACAGCGCGACGCGCTTTTGTCGGGCGAAACGGATAAGTTTTTATCGCTCGTTTCAGCCTCGGGCGATTCGAGCTATAAATATCTTCAAAACGTTTACACCGTCAAAAACCCGTCGGAGCAGGGGCTTTCGCTCGCGCTTTGCCTTACGGACGGATTTTTAAAGGACAAAAAAGGCGCGTACCGCGTACACGGCGGCGGCTTTGCGGGGACCGTGCAGGCTTTCATCCCGGCGGAATACGCGCACGAATACAAGGCTTTTATCGAAAGCGTGTTCGGAGAGGGCTCCTGCTCGCTTCTGCACGTCAGAGCCGAAGGCACGGCTGAAATAATTTAAAGGATAACACGTTATGGCAAAAAAAGAGAAAAAACAGCAAAACTGCCGCTTAGGCAAGGTCGGCGGTCAGGCCGTCATAGAGGGCGTTATGATGAAAAGCGGGGACAATATGGCGATAGCCTCCCGTATGCCCGACGGCTCAATAAAAATGACGAAAAGAACTTTCATTTCGGCGCGGAAAAAGCATAAGGCGCTCGATTTTCCGATAATACGCGGCGTCGTCAATTTCGTCGAGATGATGAAGCTGTCTTATACGACGATGGGCGATTCGACCGCGGCGCTCGGGCTTGAGGACGAGGAGCCGTCGAAGTTTGAAAAATGGCTGTCCGAAAAACTCCACGTAAGCCTTACGACGGTCGTTATGGTCGTCGGTCTGATTCTGGGAGTCGGTCTTGCGGCGGCGCTTTTCATATTCCTGCCCGGCGCGTCGGGCAAGGGCTTGTCCGCGCTTATCGGCTGGATCACCGGCGGCAGATTCGTTTTATCCGACCACAGGATACTGTTTTCGCTTATCGAGGGCGTTATGAAGGTCGTGATATTTCTGCTTTATCTGTCCCTCGTATCGCTTATGAAGGACATACGCCGCGTATTCGAATACCACGGCGCTGAGCATAAAGCCGTTTTCTGCTACGAGGCGGGAATGGAGCTTACGCCGGAGAACGTCGCGAAATTCAAACGCTTCCACCCGAGGTGCGGCACGTCGTTCATGTTCTTTATGATACTTCTGGGCATACTTATAGGCTGTTTCATACCGTCGCAGTGGCCGGTCGTTCTGCGTTCGCTTACGAAAATCGCGCTTCTGCCGCTTACGGCGGGGCTGGGCTACGAGATAATCAGATTCGCCGGAAGCCATGACAACTGGTTTATAAAAGCGATATCCGCGCCGGGCTTGTGGGTACAGCGCATAACGACGAAGGAGCCGGACGAAAAGCAGATGGAGTGCGCGATAGCCGCGCTCAAATCCGCGATCCCCGCGGAATTCCCGGGCTACGAGCCGTCAGAGCAGTTTACCTGGCCGAAAAAAGAGTCGCCGGCTGACGAAGCCGAAACTTCCTGCGTGAGGATCGCGCAGGCGATGAAGCGCAGGGAAATGAGAGCCGAGGCGCCGCACGTCCGCGCCGTGATGCGGAAAATGACACGCGCACAGCAGGCGCGTTACAGGCGCGGCAACGCATGACGTACAAAGAGCTTTACAAGGATATAAAAAAGCTCGGCGATGATGATGCCGCGTATTGCCGGTATCTGCTCGACCGCAGTCTGCCGGAGCTTCGGCAGGACGAATCCGGTGTCCCGGAGGATACGGCGGCAAAGCACGCGGAGTGCGTGAAAAGACTGCGGGACGGCGAGCCTTTGCAGTATATTTTCGGGTACGCGCCGTTTTACGATACGGAGCTTTACTGCGGACCGGGCGTGCTTATACCGCGCTTCGACACCGAGATACTCGTTGAGGAGGCGATAAAAACGCTGCCGCAAAACGCGTATTTCGCCGATCTGTGCTGCGGTACGGGCTGTATCGCCGCGGCGGTTTTGAAGCACCGCCCCGACACGGCAGCGCTTTGCCTCGATATATCCGATACGGCGCTTTCATATACGGAAAGGAATCTTGGAAAATACGGTCTTACGGACAGGGCGGAAATAAGGAAATTCGACGTTTTTTCAAGTTGGGACAGTCTCCCGCCGCTCGACGCGATACTTTGCAATCCTCCGTATATAAACGAAAAGGATATGGAGCGCCTGCCGGAAAACGTTAAAAGAGAGCCTTTTGAAGCGCTTTACGGCGGTAAAGACGGTCTCGACTTTTACCGGCGTGTTTTATCCGCGTCAAAGGGGCGTTTCAGGCGCGGTACGCGTATAATATTTGAGATAGGGTACGATCAGGCGGCGGCGCTCAAAGAGCTTTGCCCCGGCTGTGAAATAAAAAAGGATTATTCGTCAAACGACAGAATATGTATTATAAGAGGGTCTGAATGAAAGATAAGGTGATTTTGATCTTCGGCGGAAAGTCCGCTGAATACGAGGTCTCGCTTTTGAGCGTTTACAACGTTTCAAAGGCGCTCGACAGAGAAAAACACGACGTTATAATGATAGGCATAACGAAGGAGGGCGTGTGGTACAGCTACTACGGCAGTCTTGAAAAGGTACGGGACGGGTCGTGGTGCGACGATAAGGAAAACCTGCGCGCCGTGAGCTTTATCATGCAGAAGGGCATAAGAGAGGACGAAACGGGCGTTATTTTCGATAAAAGCATACCCGTTTTCCCGGTCGTACACGGAAGCTACTGCGAGGACGGCAGACTTCAGGGCCTGCTCGATATGTGCGGCTTTGACTACGTCGGCCCCGGCACAGCCGAGTCTGCCATATGTATGGATAAATACGTGACGAAGCTGATAATAAGCCACAGGCATATACCGATGGCGGACTTTGTTCTGATACACAGAGGGAACGAAAACGAGGATATAATCGACAAGGTAGAGGCAAAGCTGACTTATCCCGTTTTCGTAAAGCCGGCGAACGCCGGATCGTCCGTCGGCGCGTCGAAGGTCAAGGGCAGAGAGGAGCTTCTGGCGGCGGTCAACGAGGCGAGAAGATTCGACGACAAGGTGCTCGTCGAGGAATACATAAAGGGCAGGGAAATAGAGGTCGCGGTCATGGGAAACGACGAGCCTTTCGCGTCGCGCCCCGGCGAGATCTGCCCGAACAGCGAGTTTTACGATTACGACACAAAATACATAAACGACACGGCGACTTATTTCATACCCGCGGAGCTTCCCGATGAAATATCGGAAAAGGTGCGCTCCTACGCGCTGAAAATCTACCGCGCCCTGTGCTGTAAAGGTCTGTCGCGCGTCGACTTCTTCGTAAGAGACAAAGAGGTATACTTCAACGAGATAAACACGCTTCCCGGCTTCACGTCCATATCCATGTATCCGTCGCTTATGCAGGATCACGGCTTTACGTACGCTGAGGTCGTCGAGGAGCTTTTGAAATACGCAAAGGAAAATAAATAATGCCGATAGGTATCTTTGACAGCGGTTTGGGCGGGCTCTGCGCTCTTAAAGAGCTTCACCGCATCCTGCCGGACGCGGGTCTCGTGTATTTCGGCGACACGGGAAGAACGCCGTACGGTACCCGCTCGCCCGAAACGATAATGAAATACGCCGCGCAGGACGCGAGGTTTCTTTTGAGCCGGAACGTTCGCGCCATACTCATAGCGTGCGGCACGGTCTCCACCGTCGCGCTGAACGCGCTGAAAATAAGCTTGCCCGTGCCGGTCTACGGCGTTGTTTCCGCCGCTTCGCGCGAGGCGGCAAAGGTGACGAAAAACGGGAAGATCGGCGTTATGGGGACCGGCGCGACGATAGGCTCAGGCGTTTTCGAGCACGAGCTGAAGCTCATAAACGGTGAGCTCGAGGTGACGTCCGTCGCCTGTCCCTTACTCGTTCCCGTCGTGGAATACGGCTTTGCGGAGGATGAGATAGCGTATCTGTCCGTCAAAAAATATCTTGACCCGATTATAGACGCGGGAGCCGATACGGTCATTTTGGGCTGCACGCATTTCCCGATATTGAAAAATATGATGATAAAAGCCGCACCGCATATAACGTTTATAGATTCCGGCGCCGCAGCCGCGCGTGAGATAGCGTCCGCATTCCCCGACGGAGAGGGAAACGGATCTATACATTGTTACGTTTCCGACACGCCGTCAAATTTCAACAAGACCGCAAAAGTGTTTTTAGGCGAAGATTTTGATTTTGACGTTGAGAGAGTGGATATAGAAAAATACTGAGGTAAGGACTATGCAAAGAAAGCTTTTTTGTGAAATAAACCCGTTCTGTTATTCTGTTTCCGTCGGGAAACAGAGATTTATACGGCATATTAAAAATCTGTTTTCACGTGAAAAATTTGCAAAAATCCGGTCAGATAAAAAACTGCCGTACGTTATTTCATCGCATACGTCGCTGCTTATGCGCAAACTTCACGGTACCGACGCGTCACTGCAGGAAAACAAGGTCAAAAATATCCGGCTTGCCTGTGAAAAAACGGACGGCATAATAATAGAGCCCGGACAAACGTTTTCTTTCTTTGGCACTATAGGAAAACCGACGAAACAGCGCGGATATAAAGACGGGCTTGTAATAACGAAAGGCAGGTTTTCAAGCGGTATCGGCGGAGGTTTGTGTCAGCTTGGCAATATGATACATTATCTTGTATTGAACAGTCCGCTTGAGGTGACGGAGATACATCATCATTCGGACGCGCTTTTCCCGGACGACAGGCGGCGCGTTCCGTTCGGTACGGGAACGTCGGTATATTACAATTATCTAGATTACCGGTTTAAAAATACTTCGGATCAGCCTGTTCAGCTTCATCTGTGGATCGAAAATGAAGAATTATGCGGGCAGTTGCTTTCCGAACACAGTATCCCGTACGGTTACAGTCTGATCGAAGAAGATCATCATTATAAAAAAGAAGGCGACGATTATTATCGCATCTCAAACGTTTATCGCATTGTTTCCGATAAAGAAACAGGCGTGGAGATACGCCGCGAGCTGATTTTGAAAAACCACTCAAAAGTAATGTACGATCACAGCCTTATACCTGAAGAACAGATAAAAGAGCAGTAGGGGGTCTGCACTTCCAAATTGTAGGGGCGACCATCGGTCGTCCGTATAAAACAAACAAATCAATGTAGGGGCGACCATTGGTCGTCCGTAAAGAATAAAGAAAAATAAGAAAGAATAAAGAATAAAAATCGGTGCCGCTTCGCGGCGAATTGTGCGCTTGCGCGCTTTTGGGTGGTCCCACCCCTCAACACCCCCCAAACCCCCTCTTACCCCTCCCGTCATTCTACGAATGAGGGGCGCGGAAAAACGGGTCGTCGTGGGCGCCGACCCCTACGGATTATCATTTGAAAT
>CACZVC010000039.1 GCA_902784545.1 uncultured Ruminococcus sp.
TGAGCTGTCATCAAGTCCGTAAGGGAAGTGGTCAGCTGTGATAACGATAACAGTGTCATCAGCGATTCCAGCCTTCTCAAGCTCAGAGATGAGGTATGTGAGACCATCCTCGAGGTCAAGGTTACAAGCGATGTAGCCCTTTACGAGGTCGTTGTACTGTGAAAGACCCTGTACTCTGTCCCAATGCTTACGTACCATAGCGTTCGAGCTCTTGGGATAGATGCCGTGACCGCTTACTGTCATGTAATAGACGTTGAACGGCTCTTTATCGATGTAGAGAGGCAGAGTTCCGCGGATCATCTCATCGTCTGATTCAGGCCACTGCTTCTTGACATACTGCTCCATACCGTTGCCGTAGCCCATGAATCCGTTGGAATAACCGAGATTGTTATGGGTGATGTTACGCTTATAGTACTTGTAGTCGTTATTGTGGAAAGCCCATCCGTTGTAGCCTATGCGGTTCAGGATGTTGCCGATGGTCAGGTAATTGTTGTGATCTGACGTATTCTTAACTGAGGATCCGCCGTCCATCGGGAGCATACCGAAGATATTCTGGTACTCACCGCCCGTCGTGCCTGCGCTTGCCGGCTGATAGAAATCCTTGAAATACACGCGCTCGCTTCTGTCGGGTCCCGTGTTCACACGGCTCATACCCTCGTCCGGCTCGGCGAGAGGACCGTTATTCGCGGCGATGACGGATGAAAACCATCTTTCCTTTACGGAGCCGCGCTTGACGCCGTAGGCGTAATAATCGTCCGGATGAATGCGGAGCCTTCTGCCGGCGTCGCCGAACTGTCTCGGAATGAAGATCGGGTCGAAGCGGAGAACTCCGCCGTTCTTTTCAAGATGCTCTCTGTAATTCACGATAAACCTCCTAAATTTCTATGTATGCATAGTATTTTCCGTTTATTTCTTCTGTTTTGAGCAGTTTGCCGTTTGTTTGTATGTCAGACTGTCCGAACGGTCCGAAGCGGACGTATTCGGGTTTTTCACCGCTGTCAAGCCCGAAGCTGTACGATACGATTCCGTCCGTCGCAAAGACCGGGTACTGCGCCCCGCGGGAGTATACGAAGCTTATCCTGCTCACACCGCCGGTCAGCCGCACCGGAAGCTCCTTCACCTCCGCGCGCGTCATATACGACGGCAGACGCGGGATCAGGCGATAACCCTCGCTGCTGAGATCGTCGGCGCCGACCATAAGGCGCACCTCCTTGATTATCTCCGCCTGCTGTACGGCGTTGCCGAGGTCGCTGTTGCGGAAAAAGAACTTTCCGGAGCCGTGCATTATAACGCCCTCGGGCACGATATACGGAACGTCGGTATGATGATAGCAGAGCTTCGCGCTCGCGTCGACACACTCGGAATACTCGTCGTAAAGATCGAGCGCCAGCGCGCAGTTTGTCAGATATCCCTGTCCGTAGCCCATCTGTCTGCCGGAGTAAGCGTTGTAATATACCTCTTTTTCCGCCAAAAACGTTCTTTTGCAGAGATCGAACAGCTCCGGGTCGGCGTTGTGAAGATCGTAGGAGAGAAAATCCGTGCAGATCAGCGCGGGAACAAAACGCTTGTATTCGTACGTCCAGCAGTCGTCCGTCGTGTCGGTAAGCACTTTACCGTATTTCGGATGATCCATAACAAAGCGTTCGTATATGCCGGCTTTAAGCTCTTTGCAAAATTCTCTCAGCTTCTCCGCATATTCGACGTCGCCGAGCTCGTCGAAAAGTGAAGCGTATAAAAGCTCGGCGTAATACGAGATGAAATTCGAGTAAAGGTCGTAGCCGCCAAGTATCTGCGTGCTCGTTTCGGAATGAGTGTAGAGAACGCGGTCGAAGTTCGATTCCTTCGGGTTGTCCATCTGCCAGAGGTAATAATCCGCGGCGGCTTTAAGATGTTCTTTGTTTTCGCAAAGCCACGCCTTGTCAACGCCGCCCTTGTGATAAAGATACCATATCGCCGTCATTATCGAGGCGTGACCGTCGTTTTCGTTTCCCTCGTTGAACGTGTCGTTTTCGTTCTGCGCCACAAGGTTGGCAACGCGCTTCCAGTGCGGTATTTTAAAGCGCAGGGAAGGGTAATAAAGCATTTCGTGCAGTTTGCCGACGGCGGCGCGTACGCGGTCGAAATAGCCGGCGTTCGTGACTTCGATAAGCATTCTTCCCGTGTCGCGCGTCCAGACGTGCGCGCCGTATGACGCAGAATAATTGAACGTGCCGAAGCCGATGTAACAGCCGAAATTCGCGGTGCCGGCGGTAGAGGTGTGCGGCATACCGTCGTCCGTTATCTTGCCGTACGCCATATCCGTTATGTTCTTACGGTATACGTTCGTCATTACGTCGACGCCGTACCTGTTGTAAAATCTGATATCCGGCGCGTCGAAGCCTTCGATCTCAAGCGGATCGACCGTGCGCGGTATTTCGTCTATATATTGGTATAAACGGTGTTTCAGCGCGTTAAGCGGTTTGTACCAGCTTTTTTTCAAAAAGAAATCGAGATCGGCTGATTTAAGCCCCGATACGTCCTCACAGTCGGAGGTAAGTCCCGTCACCGCGGAAAAGCAAAGGTCTGCGCGCTTGCCCTCCTCTTTGTGCCATTCGATGCTTTCGATCTGCTTGTCGCGGCGCGGCTTGTAGCAGAAGATCCATTTGCTCGCCTTTTCCGCGCCGTCAGACGTGTTCTCGTTCAGTATCAGTGCGTCGTCGAGAAGCTTTTTCGCTTCCTTGTCCGATCTGAACGGCTCGTCGTACGGCGCTTCAAAGCTCATCAGATTTCCTTCGTTCGGCTTCGGTTTGAAGTACAGATTGTAGTTGAAGGCGTTGACTCCGAATATCACGGAGACGAGCTCCATCGTCCTGTCCTCGAAGATTATCCTGAAATGACCTATCCTGTCGCCGAAGAAAAGCCGCGTCGTCTGGTCGTACAGAACCTCCTGCTGTCCCCACCATTCGCTGCATTGCCAGCTTTCCGTCGACATTCCGAGAAAATACAACGCGCTGTATTTTCCGTGAAGACTCAATGACCCGTCCGTTATCTTTTCCGTTTTTCCGTCCTTCTCGTATACGCGGAACGGGATGCCGAGAACGGTCAGATCCTTGTTCGCATTTTTGTTTTCCGCAAATTTATACATAATGACCTCCGTCGTTAAATTTCAAATTCCTCATACGGCAAATCAACTCTGATCCACGTCATACGTCCGTGAGATTCGGTTTCTCCCCGTACTTCTTTTCCGTTGATCATGAGCTTTCCGCCGTCCCTGAACGGACCTCCGCGAAAAGCGATCTTTTTTATACCGCGCATACCGGTTACTTTCAGATCTATTTTCTGTACGCCGTTTTCCGGGTATGAAGCGGACATACAGAGCGTCCCTCCCGCGGCTTTCATTTTATTGATATCGACGGACCAGCCGGCGGGAAGACGAGGGAAGATCTGAAGCGTACCCGGCGCCGCATCCGACACGCCGCATACGATCTGATACGCTTTGAGCGCCTCGGCAAGCTGAACGAGATTGCCGAGATCTCCCTGACGGCGAAGCGCGCCCGTGCGTTCCGAGTAAGAGAATCCCTCGGATACCTTGTACGGCTCGGGAAGCCGCGGGGCAAAGCTCATACGCGTAAGCCGCCGCACTAACCTGTCCGCGTCGTCCGTACGGTCAAGCAGAAGCGCGTTCTGCGTTATCATCGACGTGTTGTAGCCGAGACCGCCGCTGCCGTCGTATCTGAGCGACAGCGTTTTTTCCGCGTCCGCGTCAAACGAGTTACGGGACAGCTTTACAAGCTCCTCCGGGAAAAGAGATAAATCGTATCCGAACAAATCGGAGCAGAACGTTACCGCGCTGTCGTGGAAAAAGCCGTATTTTTCTTTTATCCAGCTCTGCCCGTCCGAGAGGCGCGAAATTATCGCGCCGTAAAGTCCTTCGGCGTACTTTTTCCATCTTTCGGCGACGTCGTTTTTTCCGAGACCGGAGGCGATCTCCGCGTAACCTGAAAGTCCGAGATAACAGGCGAGGTTGCAGTAAAGGGTATGATCGTTCATGCCCGCCTCGGATTCGGCGTAGAGAAGTCCGTCTTTTGAAAAGGATAGATCCGGGTTGTCAAGGCACCATATTATCCATTCAGCCGCCTCGTTGAACTCGTCAAAATGTTCGTTCGCCCATGCCGCGGGGTCCTTGTGCCTTTTATAAACGGCGCAGTTGGCCATCATCATAAGACCGTGACCGTCCGTCTCGTGGTTGCCGAGCTTTTTGTGATCTTTGCCGAATTTTTCCTCCGTATACCGCGTAGGCCAGCCGATCCCCGTCAGCACCTCGGAGTACAGCATAGGCTTGTTTATAACGACGGTGTAATGGCCGCGCACCCTGTGACCGCAGAAGGTCACGTTGTTTTCGGGGAAATACATAAGCTGTCTGTTCCCGAACGCGACGCCGCGTTCCGCCGCATCGTTATATCCGCCTGCGGAAAGCGTCATAAGCGCTCTGCCGCCGTCGCGGCTGTACATATCGTTATAATATGAGTTGAAATTTTCCATCCACGCACCGAAGCCGTTGTACCACCACGACGGCGCCATATAATAAGAGGTGTGTAAAAATCCGCCGTCGTCGACGCGCTGCGACAAATCTTTCATATTCTCGGCGAACACTCCGGTCGCTATCCTCGCGTCGTCGTCACCCGAGAATTTTACGTAAGGCGCATTTTCGTCAAGCTTGTATTCCGGGACGTTTTTAAAATCCTCCTCATAAGTGTAAAGGATATGACAAAGCGCGTCGAGGCTGTTTCCGACGTGCTCCGGCAAATCGCCCGGCGCGACCGTGCGCGTGTTGAAAAATTCCGCGTCACAGCCGTCCGGCAGGGAAGTGTATACGCCCGAAAAAACGGGCTCGCCGTTTTTGTTATTCGCTTTTTCAAGCGTTATACGTATGATCTTTTTGTTTTTCGGCTTTATCGCAAAATAGCATTTTTCCGCGCATTCATACGCTCCGTACAGATACAGGGCGTCTTTGAGATACGATACGGCGCGGGCGTCGGCGCCGCCGTTTTTGAACGGCGCACAGTCGCGCTCCCACATATTTTTATACCACATCGTATAGCCGAGGACGAGTGGATAGCTTTCCGCGTCGCCGTCTTCGTAAAACACGGTGATCCTGCCCATGGTATCGCCGGGGAAACGGGCGTCGGCTTCCTCCGAGCTGCCCCAGTCTTTGCATCCGTCGGGTATCGAATGATATCCGCCTTCAAAATAAAGCGTTTTGCAGATCTCTTTGACGTCTAGAGAACCGTTTTTAAAAGATATGAAACTCATAACTTACTATCCTTTCAAAGTGTTTTTTATATCCGAGCGCACCGGGCTCATCGGATGTATTTATCCGTTTTCACTTTCATACGCAAGTTTTTCTTTTTTTCTGTAATCGGACGGCGATACGCCGTATTTTGCCTTGAATCTCCTTGCAAAATATATTGGATCGGAGTAACCGACCCTGTACGCGACCTCGGAGATCATGTCGTTCGTCGCGGACAAAAGCTGTCTGCTCCTGCCGAGCCGCATATTTTCAAGATACTCATGCGGGCTTTGTCCCGTCTCCGCGGAGAACAGGCGGCGCAGATAATCCGGCGCCATCGGTATGAAAGAGAAGGAATCCTTGAGTAACAGATTCGGGTCCGTGTAATTTCCGCGTATGAATTTCAGCATCTGACTGACGTAAGGGTTCACGTCGCGCGCTCTGACTATATACTGCGCGAAATTTATTATAAGCTCAAATATGCTTTCAGCCGCTTCGGATATGACAACGCTGTGCTCGTACTCCTTAAGAAGCATATTGAAAAGCGGGCGCATATGCTCGGGGAACCGTACTATCGTCCCCTCCGTGAGCACGCTGCAGCTGCTGTCGAAATCGCACAGTATCGCTATCACGTTTATTCCGGTATCGGACCGCTCCTCGTGGCTGACGTTAGGAGGTATAACTATCATTTCACCGCCGTCTACGGTGTATTCCACGCCGTTCATCTTTACCGTGACGGATCCGTTCAGATAATACAGAAGTTCGGTTTTGTTCTGTTTGTTCTCCGGAGAAAACAGCCAGTTTTCTTCAAATTTGATACAGTGGTAAAATCTCATTGGATCGCTCCTTTCGTTAAAATGCCCAAAACAGCGCAGTTATAAATAGAAATAAATTATATTTTATATAATATGATCTCCTTGATATCTATGATACACATCTGTTTTGACCTGTTGTGAAGGATATGTTAATATCTGTTCATATATCGGTTTTGTATCATACTATACGCCGTTTTTTGCATAGACAACCGAACGTCCTCGTTATATAATACAAACAGACGCGCAAACGAGAGGAAAGGAGACGCTGATGAAAAGATATATTTGCCTATGTCTCGCCTTTATAATGGCCGCAGCTGCGCTGTCCGGCTGCGCAGGCGGCAAAACGGAGGATACGGACGGTACGGCGGAGCTGACGACCCCGGACGTTGATACGGTAACGGAAACGGAGGCGGAGACGGATGATCCCGCGTATATATCAGACCTACCGGAGCTTTCGTTTCCGGACAAGACGTTCACGTTCCTCGTCCAGCACGATCCGTGCTTCAGACATTTATACGACGTGGAGACGGAAGAAGATTCTTCCGATATCGTGATAAGCTCGGTCTTCAGACGCAACACGGCAATAAAGGATAAATACGGCGTGACGATAACCGCGGTGAAGGACGGCGCCGCCCCAGCGAAGGCGAAGAACGCTTTCAAATCGAACGACGACACGTATAACGCCGTATGGCTCAAGGTCGACGATTTCTTTTCATTGTCGATCGAGGGAGCTTTTTATGATTACAAAGACGTGCCGTACGTCGACACGTCGAAAAGCTACTGGGATCAGGGTGTCGTGCGAGATTTCACGTACGGCGGAAAGCTGTACGGACTGATGGGCGATATCTCTACCTCCGTTTCGATATTCACGCACCTGCTCGTCGTCGACTCCGCGCTTGCGTCGAGCCTCGACGTCGACGTAAGAGAGCTTTATAAAACGGTGTCGGAGGGAAAATGGACGCTCGACCGTTTTTATGATCTTTTGAAAAACTGCAACGCCTATTACGACAAAAACGGTAATTCGGAGCGCGACGGTACGGATACGTACGCCTTTGCCGTACCGCCCGATATGCTCTGGTCGCTGACCGCCGCAGCGGGTGAAAAATGGGTGGTAAAGGACGGAGAGGATTATTACACCGTAACGCCTCTGACCGAAAGACTGCAGAAGATCGTTGAAGATATAATAGATATAGGAAACGATAAATATTCGACGGTTGCCACCTGGAACGTCGGCACCGTACCAGGCGTTTCAGATACGTATAACTACACCATCCGCACGAAATTCTATGAAGGGACCGCGCTTTTTACAGATACGGATCTCGGCGTCGTGCTCGAGGCGAGAAACGACAAGGACGGCGACTTCGGAATACTGCCGGAGCCGAAATACGACGATTCGCAGAAAAACTACAGCACGTACGCGTTCCCGTTTTATCCGCTTCTGTCCGTCCCGGTTTCCGTAAAAGGAGACAAGCTTTCGATGACCGGCTTCATAATCGAGGCGCTTGCGGCGGAATCTTATAAAACGCTCACTCCGGCGTTTTACGAAAAAGCGCTTTCCGGAAAATACGTGCGCGACGAGTATTCATTTGATATGCTGAACATCATATTGAGATCGAGGATATACGATCCGCTGTATTTCTACAATTGGGGAGGCGGATCGTTCAAAGATAATCTGCTCAATATGCTCACAGGCAACAAAAAAACGCTTTCCTCGTATTACGCGAAGGGAAGCAAAGCGCTTAACAAAGCTCTTCTGAATGTTTATGATAAATTTGCAGAAAGATAAAGATATGAAAAGATTTATAAAATATGCAGCGTTGTTTCTCGCTGTTATAATGACGTCGCTTTCGTTTTTAACGTCGTGCAAGCCGGAAGAACCAGCCGTGCCGGATACCGACGGTACGACGGCAGCCGCTGAGACGGCGGCGCCGGAGGAGACGACAGCTGAGCCTGTAACAACGGAAGAAGATAAAACGGATCCTGTGGAGGAAAAAGACGGTATGGACATTATAATGCTGTACGACATAGACAGCGGAACGTCGATCAACACGCGCCCGGACCACGGGTGGTATCCGCTCAATCCCGAATACCCGGACGATCCAAAGCCCGGCTCGGGTATGTACAGAGTCACGACGCCGCTTCTCGGTACGTACGACAGCACGGATAAAAACGTCATCCGTCAGCATTTCTACTGGATGGCGGCGATGGGGACGGACGCCGTACAGTGCGATATAACGAACACGAGATCTCCGCGCCTGCCCGGATACGAGGGAATGGCGAAATATTTCAAGGGTACGATCGCCTCTTTCACGTCCGTTCTCGAAGTTTCGGCTGAAAAGCCCGAAAACTATAAGAATCCCAAGGCGTACGTTTCCGTCCGTCTGTTCGGAGAAGAGTACGACGGTTTACAGACGCTGCTCGACGACCTTTATACAATATACGGCGAACATAAAGACGGATGGTATAAATTCGACGACGGCTCCGACCGCGCGGATAAACCCTTTATCGTCATTTTCGCCGACTGGCATCTGATAGAAAGATGGAGCAAAAGAGACAAATTCCCGTTCGACGACGAGAGGTTCAATATCCGCTGGTGCAACGGATATCTTGCAAATTACATGACAGATGACAAAGAAGGCGGAGCGTATTTTGAGGAAAACGATCCGGTCTGGCTTTTCATCGAAAACGTGCCCGGCGAAAAAGAGGGCTATTATAAGCCGTTTTATAAAAAAGGAAAAGACGGCGCGGTCGAAATGATGCAGACGTGGGCTTCGCTTTATCTCGGCGGAACCGACTGGGACGGACTGATCGATCTGATCGACGGAAAGACCTGCATCGAAAGATATTCCGAACCGGTTGCGAAATACAAACCGAAGGCTCTTATTGTAAACCGCTGGAATTATCCGCTTTCGTGGTATGATGAACCGCAGGAGGGTATAACGAGAAACAAGAGCACGCACATAGAACCGAACGTGGACTGGGGCTTTCGCGTCTACGATTCGGTCGCTCGCGTAATGTATTCGCTTGAAGGAAAGACTCCGGCTCCTCCTCCTTCTCCGAAGATAACAAAGATCGATAACGGTCGGGTTTTCTTCGATACTGCCGGTATGCCGCTTGAGGCGTGCTTCTCGGAGACCGAAGATTTCAAGGATTCCGAATGGATCTATATCGACGTTGCAAAAGGCACCGATCCGGGTATAAAAACGGAAGGGAAGCTTTACGTCAAGGTCAGAGGGACCGGAGGAGAGAGCTCCGGTACGGCGCAGATCGATTACGTTCCCAGCAAGGATCCGTCCGTGATCGAGGACGACGGTGTAATAACGACGCCGGAGCAGTTTGCAAACATAAAACCGACGGGCGAATATTCGCTCGGCGCGGATATTGATATGAGCGGAGCCGCGTTTACGGGTATAACCGTATTCAAAGGAAAGCTTGACGGCAAGGGACACACTATAAAGAATCTTACGATGAACGGAGGCTCCGGTATTTTCACCTTGCTTGAAAACGCGGAAATAAAGGATCTGATGATCGATAACGTTCATATCGAATCGGACGGACTTTTCACCGGGATCCTGTCCGGCAAAGCCGTAAGGTGCGTAATAAGCGGAGTCAAAGTGACAAACAGTTCGATCAGGGGTATGCGTTTTCTCGGCGGACTGTCCGGTACGAACGATCACAGTGCGTTTGAAAACATAGTGCTCGATAACGTGACCGTCAGCGTCGATCCGTCAGTCTCCGACACAGACACGATAGGCGGTATCGCGGGCTACAACGAGTTCGGGACGAACGTCGCGCTTTTATTCCGCGGTACGATAGACGCACCAAATTCAGACACGGTCGGCGGTATAATCGGCTGCTCACTCGGCAATATAGCGGAGCAGGGAAACGGCGTTGAAAAATGCTTTGCGTTCGGTACCGTCAACGGTAAAAGCACGGTGGGCGGTATAGTCGGAAAGGCTCACGCCGCCGACAACAGCTGGCCGGGGCCGGTAAAGGACTGCGGCGCGTTTCTTGACAGTCTGAGCGAAGGCGCGGGGCGAATATGCGGCTCGTACGGCGACGGATGTTTATCCGGAAATCGCGCGCTTGACACACTTATGCCTGACGCTGAGAATAAAGGCGGCGATAAAGCCGACGGCGCCGACGTTACGTCGGAAGACGCAAAAAAACTTTTAAGCGATGCCGGACTTTTATTCTGAATACAGCGGCACGTACGGATAAGAATGCATAAGATCAAAAAATAAACCGGAAATTTTCGAAAAATCAGAGACGTTTTGAAAAAACGTCTCAGACTGAAGAAAAAGGGTATTGAGAATAAGCGCTCAATGCCCTTTTTCTGCGAGAAAGCAAGAAAAAGAACGATGTAAACGATAATTTGGTCAAATTACCCTCTTATGCAATACCATACCAGTCCAAACTACCGCTTATACCGTATATGATACCGCTTAAGTCGAACCCATTGACAAACAATATCAGGCATATTATAATTTATTCATATACGTTATACGAAAGGCGATGCCGGATGAAAGATGAATTGTCTGAAATCACTTCAACCTGTCCGTATCTTGTCTGCGGCATATGCAGGACAAAGGTCGGGTGGCCGCATCAGCGATGGTGTAATAAAAGAGAAAAAACAGAACTTTCATGTTTTGATTGCTTTTATTTAAATACCGGGGATGAGGTATGCGCTCACCCCGTATTCAAAGGAGGAAAAAAGGATCGGGATGAAAAAAATCAAAGTAATATTTGAAGAAGATCCGACGCTTGACAATATCGAAATAACGATACGCGCAAAAGAAAACGACGAGCAGACAAAAGCGATCTCAGCCCGTCTGACCGGAGAAAAGCCCGATACCATGTCGGGAACGGACGGAGACGGAAATGTTTGTATTTTTGATATAAACGACATAATCTCGATATCCGCTTCCGGCAAAAAAGCAAATATAATAACCGTTTCAAACAAATATACGGCGCGCTCTCCTCTGAACGAGATGGAAAAAAGGTTGACCGACGGACGGTTTGTCCGTATCTCACGGTATGAGATAGTAAACCTTGACAAGATAAGCAAATACAATTTTACACTCGGCGGAACGCTCCGGCTTGAGCTTTCCGGCGGAATAGAGACGTGGGCGTCACGCAGAAACATTCCGCTCATACGAAAAAAACTTACGGAAAGGGAGTGATTCAAATGTTGAAAAAAACACTCAAACTCGCAGGGCTTGGCGTTTTAATCGGCATCACGGTATGCAATATAATAACTATTGCAGTCAGTAACGACGTTCCGGTAACGGCCGCGCTGATCGAAAGAGCCGGCAGTATGAAAGCCGCGTTCATCATCCAGACGGTCCTGACCGGTATATACGGAGCTTTGTGCATGGGGACGACGGTCTTGTATGATGCGGAAAAGCTTCCGCTTGCGGCGGCTTCGCTTATCCACTGCGTTATATGCGTATGTCCTTTCGTCCCTCTTTCTCTCTTTCTCGGCTGGAGCGCAGGCGCGGTCGAGGTGCTCATCGCGGCGGCAATGCAGACAGCAGGTTATTTCCTGGTTTGGCTCATAATGTATTTAAGGTATAAAAAAGAGATCAAAGATCTGAACGAAATGAATGAACTTCAGAAACAGCCCGAAAAAAATAAACGTACGGAGGATTATGTATGAGAAAATACGGCATGATACGGATATTATCGGCAGCTCTTGCGCTTGTTTTTGCGCTGGGATCGGGTCCCGCGGCGGCGATCGCGGACGTTGTTGAAGACGTTTTCACCGCCGCCGGAAGCAATGATGCGTCCGATATTGCAAAACCGCCGAAATTCGCGGATTCGGGCGATACGCCGCCGAGCCTGAGGACGACCGAGGCGATAGAGCGCAGGGTCTCGTCAAACAACAACGTGGTGATCTACCGCGACGACAACGGTTATACGTTTACCGGTCTGTCGTGCGGAGATTACACGCTTGTCCCCGACCGTGATTATTATATCTACGGCTCGGAAACGAATATCGAATCCCGCTTTATCTCAGGCTTAGGCGTCGGAGTCCATACCATTACGTTCCACTACGCCGAGACCGACGAGACTCCGACCGCGACTGTAACACAGACCGCGGGCGATATATCCGAGGTGCGCTGGCGTCAGTCCTTCCGAAGCAGCCTGAGCAGTTTTGACAAAGAAACCTACACGGGCAAGCCGATAACGAAAAAACCGATCCTTTACGTCGGCTCGTGGGACAATGACAAAAGAGAAAGCATGCTTATCGAGGGCGTTGATTACACGGTATCGTACGAAAACAACGTTAACGTGTCGACCGACGACAGCAAGGCTAAAATGATACTGACCGGTATCGGCGAATACGAGGGCAGCGAACGCACACTTGAATTCACGATCCAGCCGCTCGGTATAACGACAAGCTCCGACTGTTATTTAGAGGTCATACCGAATTTCGACTGGCCTCTCGTCTATGACGGCAAGGAAAAGGACCTGCTTGACGTTACGGTAACAGCTAACGGAGTGACGCTCGTAAAAGACGTTGACTATACCGTAGAATACGATAAGGATCACTGGAAAGACGCGGCGAAGGAGGCTGTGGGAGAAAACGGTCTTCCCGTCGGTTCGCCCGATACAACGATAGATTATCCGATAATCGTTAAAGGTATCGGTAATTATTCAAGCGCGTTCCGCTCATGGTCCGGCAGTTACGCGCAGGAAGTCCGTTACCGTATCATGCCGCACGTTGCCGAAACCGTATACGGCGAGGAGGTCGAGGGTTTCACGTGGAGTCTCGATCCGGACGGTCTTTTAACGATAAACGGCGACGGCGATATGCCGGCGGGCTTTTCTTCCGCGTATTGGGTAGGCGGAAGCGACCCGGAGCACTACTACAAGCGCGGCTGGAGGTACGACTACTCGGCGATGATAAAACGCGTCGTAATAACCGGGAACGTTACGAGCATAGAAGAAAGCGCGTTCTGGGACTGCACGAATCTCGTTGAAGCGACGATACCGGACACGGTCGTCACGATAAACGGCAGCACGTTTGACAACTGCCGCTCGCTTAAGAGCGTGCACGCGCCGGGCACAAAATATCTGCCGAGCAGTCTGCGCACGATAAACGCGAGAGCCTTCGGCATAAACACCTACAACTTATCGATATGGCTGCCCGACAACGTGACGGGTTTCGGCGGATCAAACGTACCCTCTACACGTAAGCTTTACGTAAAAGCCGGCACGGTAACGCACGAGACGCTGAAAGCTCTCGGTATGAGCGGCGCGCATATCGTCGAGGGCTATGAAGATTTCATACTTGAATACGCCGATCATTACGGTCTCGGCGGCACTTACACCGCTTGCGGCTACGTCGGTCGCGGCGGAGAAGCGGTTTTGCCGGACTTTATAGACAGCGTAACCGTTTACGACGTTTTCGGTGCGGCGTCGGAGCTTATAACAAAACTGACGATACCGGGCAGCGTAAAAATTCTGAACGGCGACGCGTTCAGATTTATGAGCCGCTGCGCCGAGATAGTGATAGAGCCCGGCGAAATGGAAACGCTTATAAAAGGCTTTTTAAGCTACCACGGCGACACGGTCCTGACGATACCGGATACCGTACAGACGATGCCGGGCGGATATTTCTCATATTTTTACGATTCTCTTATTCTTATAGTAAACGAGGGCTCGGCGGCGCTTGACTGGGCGATCGAAAACGGCTTTGTTCCCGACGACGGAACGGGCGTCGGCAAAATGTACCGCGTCGTCAAAAACTCGCAGCCGTACGTAAAACCGGCAAACGAAAACGTACCGCGCGGAGCGCTTTACGATGTCAGTTTTGCCAGATCCGACGGCGAATTTACGTTCACCGGCATCAAAGACGGCGAATATTCGCTCGTTTCGGGTACGGATTATACCGTTGACGGCAATACGGTCACAATAAAGAAATCGTATATGCAGTCGGTCGATCCGGGCGTTCACACGCTGATACTGCAGTATTCCGGCGTATCAGCCGAGGGACTCGGTGCGAAAAATCCGAAATTCAACCTCAATATAATAGACAGAAGCTACCCGAAGATGACTGTTTACGGCTATAATAACGAGGATATAACCGATAAATGCCGGATCGTATGGAAAAGCGGGAATACCGTACTCGAGGAGCCGGTAAACGTCATCGCGGGCAACACCGTGACTTATACAGTAACGCCGGAAGACGGGCTTATGATCGACGGCGTGCAGTATTATCTGCCGTATTCCGGCAGCGTGGTATGCACCGAGGCGGAGCAGAAGGTCGAGGTGACTCCCGGCAGGCGCGG